>JAZQMD010000159.1:0-7756 GCA_045543215.1 Oscillospiraceae bacterium | reverse complement strand
GCCCACCTGGCCGGTGTGCTGGCGGCTTATACCACCATTCCTGTCATTGGCGTGCCCATCAAGACTTCTCTTATGGGTGGACTGGACTCCCTTTTGTCCATGGTGCAGATGCCAAAGGGCGTACCCGTAGCCTGTGTAGCGGTAGATGGAGCCGAAAATGCAGCCATTTTGGCCGCCCAGATCTTAGCTGTCAGCCATCCCACCCTGTCTAAAGCTCTTCATGAACACAAGAATCAAATGGAAGAGGAAGTCGCTGGGAAGGATGCAGCCATCCAACAGGAGGAATTTTAACATGAGCTATGAAAAGGGCCAGCAGCTTTACGAAGGTAAGGCCAAAAAGGTCTATGCCACCAATGACCCTAATGTGGTCATCGTATCTTACAAAGATGATGCTACTGCCTTCAACGGCCTGAAAAAAGGAACCATTGCCGGCAAGGGGGCCATTAACAACCGCATGACCAATAACCTTATGCGCCGTCTAGAGGAAAAAGGGATCCCAACCCACTATATAGAGGAGCTTAGCCCTCGGGAAACCGCTGTGAAAAAAGTGTCTATTGTCCCCTTGGAGGTCATTATCCGCAATATCTCCGCCGGCTCCTTCGCCAAGCGCTACGGTGTGGATGAGGGTATTGTCTTTGGCTCACCCACCATCGAATTTTCATATAAAAACGACGATTTGGGTGACCCTCTTATCAATGACTCCCATGCTTTAGCCCTTAAGCTAACCACAATAGAAGAAATCGAGCTTATTAAAAAATATGCCTTTTCTGTTAACGAATCACTTAAGGCTTTCATGAAGGAAATTGGCATTGACCTGGTTGATTTCAAGCTGGAATTTGGCAGAACCTCTGCCGGAAACATCGTTCTAGCTGACGAGATTTCCCCCGATACCTGCCGCCTCTGGGATGAGAAAACGCATGAAAAGCTGGACAAAGACCGTTTTCGCCGTGATCTGGGCGGAGCTGAAGAGGCCTATGAGGAAGTCATACGCCGGCTCATGGGCGAATGAATCCGTTTTGGAAACAGACACCTGAATTCGGAGGTTTCAATGGAAGATCAGTATCAATGTGACAGGCTCCAAGATGCCTGCGGTGTATTCGGCATCGCTGTTGCTCAGAGAGAGGAGCGAGACGGGGCGGCGGCAGTATACAACGCCCTGTTTGCCCTCCAGCACAGGGGGCAGGAGTCCGCCGGCATTGCCGCCCATACCCAACAGGGCCTTCAGCTCCACAAAGGGGCCGGTCTGGTACCCGATGTGATCTCCTCTCGTACCCTCTCTTCCCTTCAGGGGGCCAGCGCTGCCATTGGTCATGTACGTTACACGTGGGAGAGAGCGGACGAAAACCCAGTAAACGCCCAACCCCTACTGGTGCGTCATGCCTCCGGCTCCATGGCTCTTTGCTGCAATGGCAAACTGGTCAACGGCAGGCAACTTCGCATGGAAACCGAGACAAGGGGTGGCATCTTCCAAACCAACAGTGATGCAGAGATTATTTCCTACATCATCGTGCGAGAGCATCTTCGTACCAACACCATTGAAGATGCCATTCTCAATGCCATGCAGTACATGATCGGGGCCTACTCCCTTGTGGTCCTGGATGAGGAGAAGCTCATTGCTGCCCGGGATCCTAACGGCTTTCGTCCTCTTTCCATCGGTAAAGTAGGGAAAAGCTGGATGTTCTCCTCCGAGTCTTGCGCCTTCACTGCCTTGGGTGGCGAACTGGTACGGGAGGTGGAGCCGGGCGAGGTGGTCGTGGTGGAGGACGGAAAGCTTACCTCCCATAAATGCGGCATCCATGCCCGTAGCGCCCTTTGCATGTTTGAATTTATTTATTTCGCTCGGCCCGACTCGGTGCTGGACGGTGTCTCCGTAGACCTGGCCCGGCGGGAGGCCGGTCGTTGCCTGGCCCGCCGCAATATGGTCGAGGCTGACGTGGTGGTAGGAGTACCTGACTCAGGCATGTCCGCTGCCATGGGCTTCGCCCAAGAAAGCGGCATTCCCTTTGCCCCCGGCCTGATGAAAAACCGCTATGTTGCCCGAACTTTCATCCGTCCCGGTCTGGGCAACCGGGAAAAAGCGGTACACATCAAACTCAATCCCATCTCCCCGGTCATACGGGACAAGCGTATCATCCTGGTAGATGACTCCATTGTTCGGGGGACTACCAGCCAACATCTGGTACGCCTGTTACGGGAGTCCGGTGCCAAAGAGGTTCATCTAAAAATTTCCTCCCCCCCTTTTCTCTATCCCTGCCACTTTGGCACCGCCCTTCCCAGCCAGAAGGATCTAGCCGCCTACGGCCGGACAACCGATCAGATCTGTGCCATGATAGGAGCCGACTCCCTCCAATATCTCCCTACGGAGGACTTACCTCTTGTCACCGCCGGATTGCTGCACGGCTACTGTGATGCGTGTTTTACCGAAAAATATGCCGTCCCTGTCCCAAAAGACTAACAATTGGAGGTCCTTACCTATGTCTTCTCTTTCCAAATCCGACTCTTACGCTGCCGCCGGTGTGGATGTAACCGCCGGATATGAGGCGGTCAATCGCATCAAGCCTTTGGTGGAATCCACCTATACCCATGGTGTCATGGGTTCCTTAGGCGGTTTTGGTGGCATGTTCGCCCCTGATCTGGCCGGAATGGAAAAGCCGGTTCTGGTCTCCGGCACCGACGGAGTGGGTACCAAGCTCAAGCTAGCCTTTCTCATGGACCGACACGATACTGTGGGCATTGACTGCGTGGCCATGTGCGTCAACGATATCGCTTGTTCTGGCGCCAGACCGCTATTCTTTCTCGACTATCTGGCGGTGGGCAAAAATCTCCCCAGCCGGGTGGAGGCCATTGTCTCTGGCCTGGCTGAAGGATGCCGTCAGGCCGGCTGCGCTCTCATTGGCGGGGAAACCGCCGAAATGCCTGGTTTCTATCCTGAAGATGAATATGATCTGGCCGGTTTTTCCGTGGGGATCGTGGATGAACAGAATATGATTGATGGACGCCATCTTCAAGAGGGAGATCTTCTCATTGGCCTGGCCTCTTCCGGTCTTCATTCCAACGGCTTTTCCTTGGTACGCAAGGTACTGAATCTCACCAAGCGTGAAGCCCTGGAGCAGATCATCCCAGAGTTAGGCTGCTCCCTGGGAGAAGAGCTGCTCAAACCCACCCGCATCTATGTCCAAAGCATCCTCTGCCTGCTTAAAAGTGAGATACAGGTTAAGGCCATCAGTCACATCACCGGCGGCGGTCTCTATGAAAACGTCCCCCGGATGATGAAAGCGGGGCTCACAGCCTCCATCCAGAAAGCATCCATCCCAGCCCCACCCATCTTCGAGATCATTGCCCAGCGAGGTGCAATCCCCCAGCGGGATATGTATAACACTTTTAATATGGGCATTGGACTGGTTTTGGCTATCCCTAAGGAACAGGTAGGCCAAGCCTTAGAGGTATTGGTTCGCAATGGGGAGCGAGCTTATGTCATCGGCACAGTGGTGAAGGGGGAGATCGGGATTGAACTGCTCTAGGCCGGTTTTTCCTTCTATGGACATCCCGACCTTTTCCCCATAGCCAAAACTATGCGTGGCTTTTATGCCTGGAAAGGAATGTTCCCCTTTGAAACGCATCACAGTCTTGGTCTCTGGCAATGGGACCAATCTTCAAGCCCTTATCAACGCCCAGAAACAGGGGAAGCTTGTCAATGGCCAAATTACAGCGGTCGTCTCCTCAAAAGAAAGGGCTTACGCTCTGGATCGGGCCGAGGCCGCACAGATCCCCGGCTACATAGTACCCCGCAAATGCTTTGACTCTAATCGGAGCATGACATTGGCCCTAGTCGACAAACTCAAGGAGTTAGACACTGATCTGGTGGTGCTGGCCGGCTTCCTCCATATCCTTACAGAAGAGATTGTGTCTGCCTGGCCCAACGCTATCCTCAACGTCCACCCCTCTCTCATCCCCGCTTTTTGTGGCCCGGGCCATTATGGCCTCCATGTCCATGAAAAAGCCCTAGAATACGGGATTAAAGTCTCCGGCGCTACCGTCCATTTTGTGAATGAGCAGCCCGACGGCGGCCCCATCGTCCTTCAAAAGGCAGTAGATGTACTGGAAGGGGACACCCCGGAATCCCTCCAGCGACGGGTGATGGAGCAGGCCGAGTGGGTCATTCTCCCCCAGGCCGTCTCCCTATTCTGTCAGGATAGGCTGCACGTCCAGGGTCGTATTGTGCATATTAAGGAGGACACATAATGTTTAATCTGTGTGAACTGCTTCGGGCCAATCCCTATCCCGGTCGTGGTATTCTCCTGGGCAGCGCCCCTAAGGCTGGACAGCTCAACGCTGTCGTCGCCTACTTCATCACGGGCCGCAGCGAAAACTCCCGTAATCGTGTCTTTACACTCACGCAAGACGGAATTCGAACCCAGGCCCATACTCCCTCTAAAATGACCGATCCATCCCTTATTATCTACCATCCGGTGCGCATGGCAGGAGCCGCCACCATTGTCACCAACGGGGATCAGACTGACACCATTCGGGATGCTCTTCTATCCGGCAAGGACTACATCAGCGCACTGCGCACCCGAGAGTTTGAGCCGGATGCCCCTAACTACACCCCCCGTATCTCCGGTGTGCTAGGGCAAAACGGCTGCTACTCCCTCTCCATCCTCAAGCGGAGGGATGAACAGTGTTGCCGACAATTTTTTGAATATGCCCCCCACCATCAGGCAGGCCACTTTATCAGTACCTATGAGACTGATGGCACCCCTTTGCCTTCCTTCTCCGGGGAGCCCCGCCACGTCTCCATCACCGCCCCCAATGCCGCCGCCCTGGCTGATGAGCTGTGGCACAGCCTGAACGAAAATAACAAAATTTCCCTGTTTGTGCGGTACATTAACCTAAGCAACGGCTTTCCAGAAACTGTCATCATTAATCAGTATGGCGAGGGCATTCACCTGGAGCCTAAAACCTCTATCTGGCATAAGGAGGAAAATCCATGAATGAACTGGAGCTAAAATACGGTTGCAATCCCAACCAAACGCCTGCCCGCCTATTTATGGAAGTGGGAAATAGCCTTCCCATCACCGTACTCAACGGCAAACCGGGGTATATTAATTTTATGGATGCCCTCAACGCCTGGCAGCTGGTAAAGGCACTTAAGCAGGCCACCGGTCTTCCCGCAGCTGCCTCCTTTAAGCATGTCTCCCCCGCCGGAGCTGCCCTGGGCCTCCCATTATCCGAAGTAGAGAAGAAAATCTATTTTGTAGAGGGTATGGATCTCACCCCCATGGCCTGTGCATACGCCAAGGCCCGGGGGGCCGACCGGCTATGCTCCTACGGCGACTGGGCCGCCCTGTCAGACGAGTGTGATGAGGCTACTGCCCGCCTTTTGGCTCTTGAGGTATCCGATGGAGTCATTGCCCCCTCCTATACCGCCAAGGCTTTAGAAATTTTAAAGGGCAAGCGCAGAGGCGGATATAATGTAGTTCAGATTGATCCTTCCTACCAACCCTCCCCCATTGAGCGCCGCTCTATCCATGGCGTGGTTTTTGAGCAGGGATACAATGACTGTGTCATCGATGCGTCTCTACTGACCCAGTTCCCTACCCAGAACAAATCCCTTACCGAGAAGGCCAAACGCGACCTGCTCCTGGCCCTCATCACCCTAAAATATACTCAATCAAACTCGGTATGCTATGTAAAAGACGGACAGACCATTGGCGTTGGAGCAGGGCAGCAATCTCGTATCCACTGTACCCGACTGGCGGGAAACAAAGCCGATATCTGGTGGCTGCGCCAGCATCCTAAGACTCTGGCACTGGACTTTTTGGACAGTGTCCGTCGACCAGATCGGGACAACGCCATCGATCTATATATCTCTGACGAGTATGAAGACATTCTGGCCGATGGAGTGTGGCAGAATACCTTTAAAACCAAGCCAGAAACTTTGACATTGGAAGAAAAAAAGAAGTGGAGCCGTCAACTTACCCAGGTTTGTCTTGGCTCCGATGCCTTTTTCCCTTTTGGCGATAACATAGAGCGTGCCCACAAATCCGGCGTGTGCTACATTGCTCAGCCTGGCGGCTCCATCCGGGACGACCATGTGATTCAAACCTGTGACAAATACGGTATTACTATGGCCTTTACTGGGCTGCGCCTATTCCATCACTAAAGGAGTAACTTTTATGAAAGTGCTTGTCATCGGCGGAGGTGGACGAGAACACGCCATCTGCTGGAAACTAGCCCAGAGCCCCAAAGTCAGCCAACTATTTTGTGCCCCAGGAAATGGGGGTATCTCCCGCATTGCCCAATGCGTGCCTATCCCGACCACCGATGTATCTGCCGTGACAGACTGGGCTAAGACCCATGGAATGGATCTTGTAGTGGTAGCTCCTGATGACCCACTGGCACTTGGGATGGTGGATGCCCTGGAGGAGGTCGGCATTCCCGCCTTCGGTCCCCGGAAGTCAGCTGCTGTAATCGAGTCCAGCAAAATTTTCTCCAAAAACCTGATGAAAAAGTACCATATCCCCACCGCCGAATATCAGGCCTTTACCCAACTGTCTCCCGCCCTGGAGTACATCCGCACGCGGAAAGCCCCCATTGTGGTTAAGGCTGATGGCCTGGCCCTAGGTAAGGGTGTGGTGGTAGCCCAGACAGAGGCTGAAGCTGAAGCGGCTGTCCGGGAGATGATGGAGGACGGAAAATTCGGCCTGTCTGGCTCAAAGGTAGTCATTGAGGAGTGCATGACCGGCCCCGAGGTCACAGTGCTGGCCTTTGCCGATGGGACACACATCATCCCTATGCCCTCCTCCCAGGATCACAAGCGAGCCTTTGATGGCAATCGAGGCCCCAACACCGGTGGCATGGGAGCGATCTCTCCCTCCCCTAACTACACTCCAGAAATTGCCCAGCGGTGTATGAAGGATATCTTTCTTCCTACTATGGCAGCCCTTCGCTCGGAAGGTATACCCTTCCATGGAGTTCTCTACTTCGGTTTGATGCTTACCTCTGAGGGGCCGAAGGTTGTAGAATATAATGCACGTTTTGGTGACCCGGAGTGTCAGGTGGTACTCTCCTTGCTGGAGAGTGATCTGCTGGATATCTTGCTGGCCTGTCGGGCCGGAACTTTAGACAAAGTGGACATTCGCTGGAAGGATGAAGCCGCCTGCTGCCTGGTACTGGCCTCCGGCGGGTATCCCTCATCCTATCAAAGCGGTTATCCCATCTCTGGCCTGGAAGATGCAGAAGCCTTCGCCACAGTCTTCCATGCCGGTACCGCCCGGGCTGAAAAGAAAACCATCGTCACCAAGGGGGGCCGGGTATTGGGAGTCACCACCACTGGCAAGACCCTGGATGAAGCCATCGATGGGGCTTATGCAGCGGGAAGGTATATTTCCTTCCAAGACATGCACTACCGTACCGATATCGGCCGTCTATAAGCAAAGGCGCCCCATATGGGGCGCTTTTGCTTATAGAAACCACCAGTCGCCGTTTATCCTTTTTATGAAGAAACTTTACTCCTTATGCTCTTCTCCGGTAGCAGGCTCCTCAGGAGGAATCTCGGTCTCAACAAAAACGATATCCTCCTCCCGCAGATCCACCGCCGCCTTGATATCGGAGATCCTCTCCAGATTATATTCTATCTTGGCCTTGCTTGCTGTAATCTTCTCACACAGAGCAGTATAAGGGGCAGCAGGCTCCAGACCATGTTCGGCGTAGTAAAGCTTTCCAATCTCCAGATACGCCTTTTTAATGGCCTCCT
>JAZQMD010000158.1:0-6085 GCA_045543215.1 Oscillospiraceae bacterium | reverse complement strand
GCTTGCAAAATACGGAGACCGGAAAACGGTGGCGGTGGATATTGCCAGCGGAATAGACACAGATACAGGTATGGATTTGGGTAACGGCTGCCAATATATAAAAACAGTTACCTTTACGCTTCCGAAGGCTGGACATTATGTAGGTCATGGCGCAGTTGTTTGTGGGGAGCTGGTTGTGGCTGATATCGGTATTTCATCCCATGTGTTGGATTCTCTAAAATACCCCATTGTTGCTGTTGAGGGGGAATTGGCAGGTACCTTTCTCCCACAGCGAAATCCGGCGGGGCATAAAGGGGATTTTGGAAAAGTACACATAGTTGGCGGAAGTGTGGGGTATACGGGTGCGGCTGTGCTGGCGGCAAAAGCGGCGCTGCGCACGGGGGCCGGCCTTGTCTCTTTATCGGTGCCATCCTCTGTTTATAACATTACAGCGGTAAAATGTGATGAGGCGATGCCTTTCCCATTGCCCTGCGGAGAGGATGGCCTTTTGACGGAGGCAGCCCTACCTCTTGCTCTTCAGGTGATGGAAGGAAAAGATGCCTGCCTCATCGGTCCAGGCCTGGGCAGGTCCCAAGGAGCGGAAGAGCTGGTATGCGGACTTTTGGCTCGTCTGAAATGTACTGTGGTGGTGGATGCTGATGGTATAAATATCCTCTCGATGCATATGGATAGACTGGATATGCGGAAAGACTGTTGCACCATCCTTACTTCCCACGATGGAGAGTTTGTCCGCCTTGGTGGAAACCTATCCGGGGGAGACCGCCTGGGAGCTGCTTTGTCCTTTGCCAGGGAACACGGGTGTATTGTGGTACTCAAGGGAAAGGGTACCATTACTGCTCTACCAGATGGAAGAGCCTTTCTTAACCCGACAGGGAACAGCGGTATGGCGAAGGGAGGAAGCGGAGATTTGTTGGCCGGGATGATCCTTTCTCTGGTGGGACAGGGGATTTGCCCTGAGAAGGCCGCAGCAGCTGCGGTTTGGCTCCATGGCCGAGCGGGGGACTTGGCAGCAGTGGAAAAGGGAGAGTACGGGATGATTCCTTCCGACCTTTTAGAGCGCATACCCTATGCGATTCAGGAAGTGGTACAGTAATAAAAACAAGGAGGAGCCTTTGTGCGCAAAACTGTGTTTTGTGTACTGATGACAAGTCTTCTTCTGGCCGGTTGCTCGGCGGGAGAAGAAAGTAAAGAGTTGACAGCTGAGGAGCTGGCTCTACAAATTAGGACGGAGTACCTGGCGGCTGATTATTGTAGCGCAACGGCGGATGTGACAGCTGACTATGGCCTGCGGGTATATGAGTTTACCCTGGATTTTATTTGGGATCGGGATGGGGAAACTGTAATTACCGTGACAGAGCCGGAAGAACTCTCCGGGCTGACTGCCACCATTGGGGAGGGGGAGAGCCGCCTGGAGTTTCAAGGGGTAAGTCTGGGCACCGGTGATCTGACCGGAGAAGGGTTAACGCCTTTGGAGTATCTTCCTACTGTAATGGAAAACATCGGCGGGGGATATATGTCTGAGTGTGTGTATGAGACTTTGGGAGAGAAGGATGCTCTGCGTATTCTCTTCCGTGACCCGGAGAAAGGACCGGAGGAAGGACTGGAGTGTACGCTATGGTTTGGGCGGGGAGAGCGGGAGCTGCTGCGGGCTGAATTGGCCCAAGATGGTTACCTGATTGTGCAAAGTGACTTTACTACCTTTACGCTGGGAGACGATACCGATGGTACGGGAGCAGATGAGGACATGGGCGGAGATCAGCCTGGAGAATCTGGAGCATAACTATCATGCTCTACGCTCAAATATAGGAGCATATTGTAAATTTGTTGGGGTAGTCAAGGCAGATGCCTATGGTCATGGTGCCATTCCCATAGCCAAAAAATTAGAACAGCTTGGGGCGGACTACTTAGCCGTGTCCTGCCTGGAGGAGGCCCTGGAACTACGCCAGGCGGGGATAGGGGCCCCCATCCTCATTCTAGGGGTAACGCCAATGGAATATGCAGAGCAGGTAGTGATCCATGGTCTTACCCAGGCTGTGTTTCTCCCTCACCATGCAAAGGCCCTGTCAGAGGCAGCGGTACATTTGGGAAAGACGGTCAAAATCCATCTAAAGGTGGACACGGGGATGGGCCGCCTAGGGGAGTTCGGAGAAAATTCCGGCAAGGTGGCCGCAGCCCTGGCACCGCTGTGTACTTTGCCAGCTCTGGAGGCAGAGGGTATCTTTACCCACTTTGCCAAGGCGGATGAGGACGAGGAGTATACGATGCACCAGTTTACCCGTTTTTTGGACGTGCTGGACTGCCTTTGGAATTTCCACGGACTCCGTTTCCAAATCCGCCATTGCGCCGCCAGCGCCGCTGTGCTAAACTATCCTTGCACTCATTTGGATATGGTAAGGCCAGGCATTGCCTTATATGGTCATTATCCACACCCCGCCTGTGAAAGGATGAACGGGGGCTCTCTGCGCCCGGTTATGACACTGAAAAGCCGAGTGGCTGCTGTTAAGCAATTGCCTGCCGGAACAGCTATTAGCTACGGCGGTATCCATACATTGGAGCGAGACAGCCAGGTGGCGGTACTCCCTATCGGTTATGCCGATGGGCTGTTCCGCCTGCTATCTAATCGGATGGAGGTTCTTCTTCATGGCGAACGGGTCAGGCAGATCGGCCGTATTTGCATGGATCTATGTATGGTGGATGTCACCCATCTACCACGAGTGAAGGTGGGTGATGTGGCTACCATCTTTGGTCCTAAGCTGCCATTGGAGGAAAAGGCGGATGCCATAGGTACCATTCAATATGAGTTGTTGTGTGCCGTGTCCCGCCGTGTTCCTCGGATTTGCTGAGCGCATATACTGGTTCGGGAGGCCTTGGGGCTATACTAAATAGTTCCGGGCTGAGCCGGTGGCGGGCGTTTACTGCTGTGAATTTGGAACGGTGCGTATAAAGCCAGCCACCCCGTGGGAGAATTATAGTACCGGTCTACATAAATGGGTAGGCCGAGCACTATCATCCGGCGGAGTGTGAAGTTCAGTGGATAACAGCGTGAAACGAGGCGACATTTTTTATGCCGACCTAAGCCCGGTGGTCGGTAGCGAGCAGGGCGGTGTGCGCCCGGTGCTTATTGTACAAAACGATACAGGCAACCGCCACAGCCCAACGGTGATCGCGGCGGCCATTACGTCACAGACGGGAAAGGCTCGGTTGCCGACCCATATTTCCCTTACAGCCCACAGCTATGGCCTACCCAAGGACTCGGTGATCCTTCTGGAGCAGATCAGGACGCTGGATAAAAAGAGGTTACGGGAACATATGGGCAGGGTGGACGATGAAGTGATGCATCAGGTAGACAGCGCCATTGCCGTGAGTTTTGGTTTGCGTCCTGAGGAATTGGTATAGTTGGCTTTTAGCTTTATAAAAATGTCCACGAAAGAGAAAACCTGCCTCGGCGTTGCTCCGCCGGGGCAGGGCAGGAGGTACATATGAAAGAAAAAATGAAGCTTATGGCAGCAGTTTTGGCGGTGACTGTGGTCATTACCTTTGGGGTGGTTGCTCTGGCGGCTGCAGGAGACTCAAGCGACCCGCTTGTAACGCTCAGTTATCTCAACGATGTGTTTACTCCTACAGTAACGACAAAGATAGACGAGGCGCTGGCCAAAAACGAGATGCAGCTCAGGGAAAAGCTCAATTCGGTTATTGACCAGTGGGATCAACGCCTTCAAAGTCAGCAAGGAGCCCAAGGCGGTATGGACAATGCGGTTTTTAAGGTGATTACTCTATCAAAGGGACAGACACTGACTGGCAGCGCAGGATGTGAACTTATGCTTCGAGTGGGCAGCGCAACCTTCCTGACCGCCGATGATGCTGTACTTATCGATTGTACCGATGGCAGTATGCTTTTCGGTGGTAGCGATCTGGTACAAAATCATCTATATATGGTTGCTGCAGAAACTGGTACGGTATCTGCTAAAGCGGATATTGTAAAATTAATGGTATGTGGTAGCTATACGGTCAGCTAAATAAAAATGAAACAGATGGACCCGTACCGTTGGTACGGGTCTATTTTCATAAACAGGGTAAGGTCTTCCGAGAGATGCATATGAATAGAAAACTTGAGAAATACTAGGACTATCATTAGATAAGGAGGTATGTCCCATGGCAAATCTGACTACCAAAGAGTTGTCTAGTCTGGAAGACCAGCTCAACTTTGAAAAAATGTTGTGCTGCAAATATCAGGAGGCCGCCCAGACGGTTAGCGAAGCTGAACTGAAAAACAGCTTTAACCAGTATGCCAGCCAGCACAAGCAAAACTACGAGACTCTCTTGGGTTTCCTGAAATAAAAGGAGGAATTGGATATGCAGGATCAGGAGATTATAACCGACCTTATTCTTACAGAAAAGAAGATGAGTACCAATTACAATCAGTTTGCCTCTGAATGTGTCAATGACCAGTTGCGGGATACTTTTGTCAATCTGCTCACTAAGGGTCATAAGACCCAAGCGGAGCTGTTCAAGACGGCCCAGCAGAAGGGCTGGTATCAGGTTGAGCAGGCCGAGCAGCAGAAGATCAGTCAGGCAAGCCAAAAATTTACAAACCAGGTGCCCACCGTCTCTGGCTAAAATTAATATAAAAAACAAGGATAAGCACTTAGGCTTATCCTTGTTTTCTTTTGGGAAACATAGTATAATTGCTTAACTTTTGATATTGAGGAGCAGTTATGGACTACTTTCATTTAAGGATGGAACAGGATAAGATTAATCAAATTAGCTCTTTGGGATTGGCCCATATTGGGGACGGAGTGTTTGAGCTAATGGTGCGCGCCTGGCTGGTTCTCAGGGGTAAAGCTACCAACAAGGGCCTGCACAGGGCTACGGTTGGCTACGTATCTGCTGCGGCCCAGGCCAAGAGAGGGGCAAGAATATTGGCTCTGCTTAATCAAGAGGAGCAGGACGTGTATCGCCGGGGACGCAATACAAGTCCCCATACTGTGCCCAAAGCGGCCAGTCGGGAGGAGTACCAGGCAGCCACCGCTCTGGAGGCACTGTTCGGTTGGCTTTATCTGCGGGGGGAGACCAGCAGGCTAAACCAGTTATTCGAAGTAATGATGGAGGAAACCTGATGCCACTAGATGCCATTTGTATGACTGCCCTGATAGATGAGTTGCGCACCGTCCTGGTGGGAGGAAAGATCGATAAGATTTATCAGCCCGCTCGGGATGAGGTGGTCTTCTATATGCGTACAGGGAGTGGTAATGTGAGGCTGCTCCTTTCGGCAAACCCCAGCCATCCAAGACCTCAGCTGACTGAGCTTTCCCGGGAAAATCCAGATTCCCCGCCTATGTTTTGTATGCTTTTGCGCAAGCATCTGCTGGGGGGAAGACTGCTCGAAGTGAAGCAGCCACCTTTGGAGCGGCTGATGGAACTACAATTTGAAACCCTTAACGAATTGGGCGACCGGGTAGAGCGGCGGCTTATTTTAGAGTGCATCGGACGTAAGTCAAATTTGATTTTAGTGGATGGGGAGGGGAGAATTACTGACTGTATGCGCAGGGTGGATGTAGACCTGTCTGCCAAACGACCGGTAATGCCAGGGATGTTTTATCAGTACCCTGATCCTCCGGGGAAACTGAATCCATTATCCATGGAAGAGGGGGATCTGGCTGCGCTGCTCGCTTCCGCTCCGTCTGACAAAGAGTGGGACAAGTGGTTGCTGGATACGTTCAGCGGACTTTCCCCTTTGGTGGCTCGAGAATTGGTTTTTTTGGCCGGAGATAGTCGGGAAGGATTGGTAGAGGTGGGGGGGAAACTGTTTCAGATAGTGCGGCAAAAGTGCTTTGAACCGGTTATGCTGATGCGGGAAGAAAAGCCTGTGGATTTCTCTTTTACACCTATCCTTCAGTACGGTCCGGGCACCGAACTGCGCCGGTATGAAACTTTTTCAACCTTACTGGACGGCTTTTATGCTAACAGAGAGGCACAGGAACGGGTGCGACGGCGGGGACAGGATCTGATCCGATCAGTGAGCAGCGCTCGGGATCGTATCGCTCGACGTATCGGAAACCAAGAGAAGGAGCTGGCAGAGACTGCA
>JAZQMD010000157.1:0-2030 GCA_045543215.1 Oscillospiraceae bacterium | reverse complement strand
GGGCTTCAGCCTCCTCAGGCTTTCCGAAATCAGTCTCTACCACAGGGGCAACGGTTTCGGGCAGCACCTCACGGGCAATGGCAGCCACCTCCTCCGGGTCTACATTTCCTGCCACGCATAAGACCATATTTCCCGGGTTATAAAAAGCCTTATGACAGGCGTATAGGGTATCAGCCGTGATTTTGGAAATGGATTCCACCGTCCCAGCAATGTTCACCCGGATCGGATTTTCCCGATAAAGCCCCCGCATTAAATTATAAAAAACCTCACTATTTGGATTATCATCCCCCATTCGGATCTCCTGACCGATGATACCCTGCTCTTTATCCACGCTTTCCTGAGTGAACCAGGGAACCGAGACAAAGGAGAGGAGAGTTCGCAGATTCTCTTCAAATTCTTCAGTCCCCTCAAAATAATAGCCGGTAATGGAGGAGGAGGTGAAGGCATTTGGGTCTACTCCATTGGCTGCCAGAATCTGGAGGGCATTGCCATCCTGGGTATCAAACATCTTATGCTCCAGAAAATGAGCCACTCCGGCAGGCGTATCCCGCCAATCTCCACCTGCTTCTCGAAACCGCATGTTCATGCCCCCGTAATGGGTGGCAAAAAAAGCAAACTGCTTGGTATAATCCGGTTTAGTATCCACATAGATGTGTAAACCATTGTCCAAGGTTGTATGCCACAGGGCTTCTCCCAGGGCCTCATACCGTTTTTGCTTCATACTTTATTACTCCTTTCCCGCCAGGTAATATACGGTGTCAAGATGAATCCTTCCAGCTACCTCCTGTACCTGCTGGCGAGTGACCTGCTCCACCCGTGCCATCAATTCCTCCGGCCGTTCCGTCCAGTTCCCAGCGCACTGAGTGAACCAAAAATCCTCCATGCGTCCATGGCTGTCCATCATGGTACGCAGAGAGCTGGCCACCGCCCGACGGCCCACATGGAGTTCTTCATCGGTAAAATCCCCACACTGGATGGCCTTCAGCTGGGCTAAAATTTCCTTTCGGGCCACCTCAAAATTGGAAAATTCTACCCCCGAACTGACCACCATCAATCCCTTGAGCTTATCCACCATGGAACTGGCAAAATAGCAGAGAGAAAGTCTCTCACGCACATTCATGAATAGCTTGGAAGACGCGGTACCGCCATAAACGGCGTTGCACACTAGAAGGGCAGGGTACTCCGGGCTTTCCACCGTAATCCCGCCGGTACGCAGACCAAGGGCAAGCTTTCCTTGGGCCACATCCATGTGATCGGTGTAGCTGCGCACCTCCTCCTTGGGCTGGGCCACAATCTGGCAGTCTAGTTTGATCGTCCGCGGCGTTATCAGCGGACCAAACGCCTCCCGGATGGCCTTTTCTACTCGCTCCAAGCCAGCCGAGCCTGCGTAATAAAACACGATTCTAGCCTCCTGCAACAGCGCCTGGTAGTGCTTCCATAACACCTGTGCAGTCATCTTCTCGGCCTCCTCGGCAACACCGTACTTGTCCACCGCATAGGCCTCGCCCCGGCACATAAGTTCCGTAACCCTATGAATGGACCAGCCACGCTTCTCATTGACCTGAGAACGGATCAAATCTGCCAGGTTTGCCCCCTCACTCTTCACATAATCTTCCCGGAAGATGCCATCTTCTGTAGCCGGATCCAGCAATAACTCCCCCATGAGGCGGGTAGCCGGCTCTAAAATGGGTTTTCCGTCCAAAGCATACCGATCATCCAAAAAACTCCCGATCAAACTAATACATTGGCTCTCCCCCTTCTGTCGTACCGATGGAGAGAGCGCCATACCGTACAGATCGTCGGCAGCAGCGGAAATAGCCTCTATGTCGGGATAGCGCCGGCTACCACGGTTAAGCACCTCTCCGATGAGAGCATTTGCTGTAGAAGTCTCCGCCCGTAGGGGTACCAATAGGGAAACTGACAACAAATTAGTCTTAAATTTATCAGTGGAGACAGCAATTAGGGTCACGCCGTCAGTCAATGGTTGATGTATAACTTCCATATACTTCCTCCTCTTCATTTGTACGCTA
>JAZQMD010000156.1:0-8735 GCA_045543215.1 Oscillospiraceae bacterium | reverse complement strand
CCGCTTGGCCTCCGACTTTAAGTTTTTGTTTTATATTCAGATGAATGGAGCCTTCCGCTTCGGCTCAGAGCTCAAAGCCCTGCTCGCCTGGCCCGATATAAATCCGGAACTGGATCTGGAGGGAGTAGCGGAACTTCTGCTACTGGGGCCGGGACGCACCCCGGGCTGCGGAGTCTTCTGCGGACTACGTGAGGTGGAACCGGGAACCCTGGGCCGCTATACCAAAGACAACGGCCTTACCCTGCGGCAGTACTGGCGTCTTACCGATGCAGAGCATACCGACACCTTCAGTCAAACGGTGGAGAAGGTTCGTTCCCTGGTCACCGATGCCATTGAGCGGCAACTGGTGGCCGATGTTCCAGTATGTACTTTCCTGTCCGGGGGGCTGGATTCCAGCATTATCTCCGCCGTAGCCGACCGCGCCCTGATCCGGCAGGGGGAACGGCTGCATACCTTCTCAGTGGACTACGAAGGCAACGACCAATATTTCCGCGCCACCAAATTCCAGCCCAATAGTGATGCCCACTATATCCAGGTAATGAATTCCTATCTCCGGGCTGAGCACCACCGGGTAGTGCTGGACAGCGCCAGTGTCGCCAAAGCCCTCTATGCGGCTGTGGAGGCCCGGGACTTACCCGGTATGGCCGATGTGGACTCCTCCCTCCTGCTATTCTGCGAGGAAATTCGTCAACATGCTCGGGTTGCCCTGTCAGGTGAGTGCGCCGATGAGATCTTCGGTGGCTATCCCTGGTACCGGGACCCGGACATCAGGGCACAGGAGGGCTTTCCCTGGGCCCAGTCCACCACCTACCGCTCTTCCTTCCTCACCCCGGAGTTGGCCGAACGTATCGATGCCTCCACCTTTGTAGACCAGCGTTATCGGGATACCCTAGCTCGCTGCCATCTTCTTCCCAGCAACTCTCCTTTGGAGAAACGGATGAAAGAGATGGTCAACCTCAACTTTGACTGGTTCATGCAGACCCTTCTGGATCGGAAAGATCGCATGTCCATGTACAGCGGACTGGAGGTACGCGTTCCCTTTTGCGATTGGCGCATTGCAGAATATCTCTACCGCATCCCCTGGGAATGGAAGGACTGGCATGGTCATGAGAAGGGGCTGCTGCGCCACGCCATGGAGGGCCTTCTCCCTCAGGAGGTTCTGTGGCGGAAAAAAAGCCCCTATCCCAAGACTCACAACCCGGACTATCTGGCAGTCGTCTCCTCCCTGCTGCGCCGGGATGTACTAAACCGCCCCGATGCCCCCTTGCTGAGACTGGTACGGCGGGAGGCTCTGGAGGGACTGCTCATCGATAACCGCTCCACTCCCTGGTATGGTCAGCTTATGACCACCCCCCAGACCATCGCCTGGTTCGTACAGGTCAACCACTGGCTAGAGGTCTACCAACCCATCCTGAAATTTTAAAAAATTCTAATCCCTTTTACCATAAAGTATTAGGGAAAACTCCGGTATTAATACGACAGACACCACTACCGCCCAGACCTGTACTGAACATTAACATGGCAAAGTTATGCAAAGCAAAGACGATCGCTCTGGTGTGTATTGGGGTTTTGACATGAAAATATCCTCCCAATGTAGACTTTGGATATTTCCATGGTCTACTTTGGGAGGATCATATCAAATCCAGCTTTGCAGGGTGTTCACTTTAAGTTTTATGCTTTCCAAACCGCCTTGATAATGGCACCAAGCTTCGGCGTTGTGCCATAAAGCAGAACGCCTACACGGTAGATTTTTGCAGAAACGATACCTACACCGATAACAGAAGCAATCAGTATTGCAATCGAAATAATAATTTCATACATTGGAACCGTTGTCATTGCGATGCGGGTAAACATCGCCATAGGAGAAGTGAACGGAATATAAGAACAGATTTTGATTAAGATGTTTTCCACACTTCCACTTGTCATAGAAAACATTACTACAAAAAAGCCGATAATAAATAGCATGGTAATCGGCATGACCGAGGTGTTGATGTCCTCCAGCTTCGATGCAGTTGAGCCTACGGCACCGTACATAAACGCATAGATAAAAAAGCCGAGCACGAAGAAAATCAGCATATATACAAAGAGATCCGCAGGCATGTCGAAGATAGAACTTACGACCGTATTATTACCCCAATAGACTTCGTTAAGATTAAAAAACAGGAGCGCAGAGCCAAAGACAGCGATAATCTGAACCAGTCCGGCAATGCAGGAAGCAATCACCTTGCCAAACATCATACTGGTCGGCTTTGCACTGGTAACAAGCAATTCCATAGCGCGGGAGCTCTTTTCAGTGGCAACATTAGTAGCAACCATCTGACCGTAAAGCAGAATAACCATATATAGTGCAAAAATCATTATGTACGTATAAAAAAAGTTCTGCATTTGGTCTTTGCCAAGATTTTCTGTTTTACCTTCAATTTGTGCCGTAAGAATCGTGTTAACCTCTTCCAGAGACAGTCCTCCCTGCACCATAGCACTCATACGATAAATGCTTTGCAACACTTCATCTGCAATCACCATATTGTTGTCATACATAGAAAGATTATGGACATAGTAGGTATAAGAGGTCAGGCTGTTCATAACAAACGCACACTCAGCAATGCCTGAAACGATTTGTTCCTTTACGCTCTCTAGATCAGCATCAGCAATTTTGACCTCGTAATCGGTGAATGCTGAAGAAAAGGCTTCCTTTATCGCTTCGCTGTTATCTGCTGTATCACTGATAATGAGCATTACTGGCAGGTTCTCGGTCGTTGTAGTATCTTGGCCATTGTCAAGCGCCCGGAGGATGCGAGGGAAGAACATTACAACAGCAATCACAGCAACAAGAAAAATCGTTACGCCTATAAAAGTTTTGTTGTTAAGATAATTTTTAAGTTCAAATTTTAGTATTTTTCCAAATTGCTTCATAATATTATCCCCCCTTATTCCTTGTTGCCTGCGTACTCAACGAAGATATCGTTAAGGGACGGCTCATAAACCTTTATTTCATCAATATCGTAGTTCTCGATTAGATTTTTCATAACGCTTTTTTTCTCTTCGGGATTATTCAGCGTAATGATAAGTTCACCGATCTCACCATATTCAAAGGATTCTTTATACTCAGCGGCAATCATCTCATTTTCTTCCGAGCGGACAACCAGACGGTTGCGGGGATAGTTTCGCTTGATGTTGTGCAGATCACCTGTAAGAACAACATGACCGCCGTTAATAATAGCGATGCTGTCACAAAACTCCTCTATGTAGTTCATTTGATGACTGGAAAACAGAACAATTTTACCCCTTGCAATAGTTTCTTTGACTACATCCTTTAAGAGCATTGCATTCACAGGATCAAGCCCTGAAAAAGGCTCGTCTAGTATAACTATCTGCGGATCGTGTGCAAGTGCGGTGATGAGCTGAATCTTTTGCTGATTGCCCTTAGAAAGTGTATCCAAGCGTTTATTGCGATATTGGGACATGCCAAGCCTGTCAAGCCAATAATCAACTGCGGACACAGCGTCAGAATGCCTCATACCTTTTAACTCTGCAAAATACAAGAGTTGGTCAAGAATTTTCTTTTTTGGATAAAGCCCCCGCTCTTCGGGGAGGTATCCAAACTGTACCTTGTCATAGTCAATAGGCTTACCGTCAAATAACACCTCACCGTTACTTGCAGGAAACACATCCATCATAATGCGAATTGATGTAGTCTTACCAGCACCGTTTCTGCCAAGCAAACCAAAGGCCTTACCGCCCTCTGCAACCAATGATACACCTTTGAGAACTTGCTTTTCGCCAAAGAATTTTTCAATATTTTTAAGTTCAAGTACCATATATTTATGCCTCCTATAAAAAGTGCATGGCTGAAGCAGCTACGCCCCAAAGCGCAACTTGGCTTCTATTGCCACACAGTTCACTCTAAAGCAGAACATGGTATCAAAGTATATATTTTTAAAAAAATATATATACTTTGAAAACTACTAAATTGTGTGTTAAAAATGATTATATCATATATATTTAATAAATAAAGTGGTTTCAAAAAAAATGTCAAATGTCTTTATATTTGTTTCAAATTTTATGTGAATAAACAGGGTTATAGACGCTTTTTTACCGTTTTTTACAAAAATAAAGGGGATGGGTTTTATACCTTAACCCCTCATTTTTTATATTGTAACGTTACAGACTCATTTTCGCACCTTTATCAACGCCTCATAAACAATATCCGTATATCTGTTTTATGCAATCAGCTTATTACAATATTCAAGCAGAACGTTATATATTATTCATCTTTCCTTCTTAGTAAAATTATGCTAAACTGTTTATTTAAAGGGAGGCTCCCAGTCGCCCCTTAAGATAGCACCTGATAATAAAGGAATGATCCATATATGTCCATAGAGCGTGTCCGCGCTTACCTCCAGCCCCTTGGACTGGCCAATAAAATTTTGGAATTCCCTGTCTCCTCTGCCACAGTGGAACTGGCTGCCCAGGCAATTGGCTGTGAGCAAGCCCGTATTGCAAAAACTCTATCCTTCCTGGTGGAAGACAACCCCGTACTCATCGTAGCTGCGGGGGACACCAAGGTGGATAACAGCCGCTTCAAGGCTCAGTTTCATACCAAATCCAAAATGCTCTCTCCGGAGCAGACGGAAGCTCTGGTGGGTCACGCTGTGGGAGGGGTTTGCCCCTTTGCCATCAACCAGGGGGTACAAGTCTTCCTGGACGAGTCTCTGCGTCGGTTTGACACCGTTTTTCCCGCCTGTGGTAGCAGCAACAGCGCTATTGAACTCACCATTCCGGAGCTGGAGCAGTTTTCCAATATGGTGCAATGGGTAGATGTTTGTAAAGGCTGGCGGGAGGGAGATGCATGAGACGTCCTCCAGTTACTGGCCGCCGGGATAAGTCTAGGGAGCCTTCCTATCTCGTTGAGGCTGCAGACACGCTTCTTCCCTTCCTCCTTACCCATGTAAAAGGTAAGTCCCGTAACAACTTAAAGTCCCTACTTGCCCGCCGTCTGGTGGCGGTAGACGGTAAACCCGCCCATCGCTTCGACCACCTCCTATCCCCCGGCCAATGCGTAACCCTCCTGTCGGTGTCCGCACCGAATCAGGCCACTCTTCCTTTTGAAATCCTATATGAGGACGAGCGCCTTATTGCAGTAAACAAGCCCTCCGGCCTGCTGTCCATCGCCACGGAGAAGGAGAAGGCCCGTACCGCCTACCATATGGTCACCGATTATGTAAAGGCTCAGCATATAGACAACCGGATCTTTGTTCTACATCGTCTGGATCGAGAGACATCCGGTGTTCTTCTCTTCGCCCGGGATGAGAAGGCCAAGCGGGCCTTTCAAGAAGAATGGAACCACCGGGTGATCCGCCGGGGATATAGTGCCATCGTGGAAGGAAGTCCTATCCAAGAGCGGGGTACGGTGCGCTCTCACCTCATTGAGACCTCTACCCATCTGGTTTTCTCCGGTGAGCCGGGCCCAAATTCCAAGGAGGCTGTCACTCACTATCGCACCCTCAAAAAATATGGTGGTTACACCCTACTGGACGTTGAGATTCAAACCGGGCGTAAAAATCAAATCCGGGTGCATATGAAGGATCTGGGCCATCCGGTGGCTGGGGATAAGCGGTACGGGGCTAAAACCGATCCTCTGGGCCGCCTGTGTCTCCATGCTGGGGAGCTAGTCTTGAACCACCCCCTTACTGGGCAGGAGTTATTTCTCCGGGCCCGTACCCCCAAGGAGTTTCACCAACTGTTCCGATAAAATAGCAGTACGACGGAAAAGCTGTAACAGCGCAACAGACAGTATCTTCATCCAGACCGCATTCCAGCAGACTCCGAAAGCATGAGTTGCTCTTTAGCCACTTCCGATTTAACAGCCAAAAAGATAAGCCAGTCTGCTCTTGTTAGAGCAGACTGGCTTATCTTTTCATTCTTCGTATTTGGTCACTGGCTCCCCAGTGGGGGGCTTGGCATCCGGCCGACGGGTTGAGGGGGTATAAAGTCCGCTTTGGATAAAAACAGTCCTCTGTCCCCCGCTGTCGAGTATCAACTCCGCATTGTAGCGTCCCCTCTCCATCGTGCTACGGCTCCTGTGACTTTCCCCTCCCCGAGTAATGGTCCGCTCCATGGAACAGGCCATCACTTCTTCCGCCTCATTCAGCTTCAGCCTAAGAATAAACGAGGTGTCACCTGCCGTCCAGCGGGCGACACGCATGCCTTCTTCTATCGGAAAAAAAGCGCTATCAGTAAGGTTAGCCGCCGTCAACTCAGCCACTTCCCTGGTCTTTTCCATAGCAGTATCCTTATCGGTGAAAGTGAGCCCCTTCAAAGCCTGCATCACCATCTGGACCGCTCCCACTTTCTCTCCCCCAGGCAAAAGAGTGGTCAAATCAACCCCCTCCAGCCCAGTGGTATGCCCCATGTCCAGCCAGGTAGACAGAGGAAGGTTGTCCACCTTACCTGTTGCTTGCATGACATAGAGGTAAGTCTTACCCAAGGTCGCATCCCCCCGTACCTTTAGAGTCATGTCAGCATACAATTCGTCCCTACTTACTCCGGCCTCCTCCAGTGTCAGTCCCTGGGTGGCAACCAAACGCTCGTACAGGGTCGACCAGTCACTCTCTAAGGTCAGATTTAACTCCATTTTCCCCCCTGCTCCGGTCAATCCACTATACTGGGCGGAGGTCGCAATCAGAACCGCTCCCTCTTCCTCCACTCTGTGGGTCAGTTCCCCTTCAACCGCCCAACTCTGCTCCTGATGGGAATCCAAATAGGCGTAATATCCTTCCAAATAATCATAGTCTCCTCCTGCCACTAACTCTCGAGCCAGTTTTTGCCCATCGATGAGAACAACGGTGCGGTCATCCTCATCCCAGCCCACCAGGCAACCCAGGGCCTCGGCCATAAAGCGCACCGGGACATAAGTACGCCCCTCATGCACATAGGATGCCACATCCATCTCCAGCGCCTTCTCCACCCCGCTGGTGACCACGGTAATTTGGGAGCCCCCAATAGGCACCCGGACAGTGGTTTCTCCCCGCACAGCCACAGCTGTATGAGTCTGCGCTTCATAGCTTACCTCCGCGCCCAGGGCGGTAAACACCGCCCGATAGGGCAAAAAGGTTCTCTGATTAATGATCTGCGGGACAGCATCGGAGAAAGCCAAAGGCTCCCCATCCAGATGGACAGCCACAGGAGTGGCGGCAGTGGTCCCGCCTACCAGGGCCAAGCAGAGTAACCCCGCTCCCCAAAGCTGGAACCAACCCTTCCTCTGTCCTCTCCCTCTTTCCATGATGGTTCTCCTCATTTCTCCCTCCTGCTTTATTACCTGGACAATAAGGACTTATCCTCTCAGTTTAAAAAGTCCTTGAGCTTCTTGGAGCGGGAAGGATGACGCAGCTTGCGCAGGGCCTTGGCCTCAATCTGGCGGATACGCTCCCGGGTGACGTTAAATTCCTTACCCACTTCTTCTAATGTCCGGGTTCGGCCATCCTCTAAACCAAAGCGCAACTTAAGCACCTTTTCCTCTCGTGGAGTCAAGGTATCCAGCACATCCATAAGCTGTTCCTTAAGCAACGTAAAGGATGCCGCCTCGGAGGGCTCAGAAGCATCCTCGTCGGGAATAAAATCTCCCAAATGAGAGTCCTCCTCCTCACCAATAGGCGTCTCCAGTGAAACCGGCTCTTGAGCAATTTTTAAAATCTCCCGCACCTTGTCTACCGGCATAGCCACCTCCTCGGCGATCTCCTCAGGGGTAGGATCGTGGCCCAGCTCCTGGAGTAGCTGACGGGACACCCGGATAACCTTGTTAATCGTCTCCACCATGTGAACCGGGATCCGGATAGTGCGGGCCTGATCGGCAATCGCTCGAGTGATCGCCTGGCGAATCCACCAGGTGGCGTAAGTGGAGAATTTATAGCCTTTGGTATAGTCAAATTTCTCCACGGCCTTAATTAAACCCAAATTTCCCTCCTGGATCAAATCCAAAAAGAGCATTCCCCGGCCCACATATCGCTTAGCAATGGACACCACTAAGCGCAGGTTTGCCTCAGCCAGTTGCTGCTTGGCCACGTTCCCCTTTCGTACCAGGGTCTTTAATTGCTTGTGCTCCTCATCCCCCAGCTCCTCCGCCTGCTCGGCCAGCTTAGTCTCTGCCTCGGCCCCCAGGCCCATGGCTTGAGCCAAATCCACCTCCTGCTCCGGAGAGAGTAGGCTCACTTTTCCAATCTCCTTCAGGTACATGCGCACCGGATCGTCAATACCGAAGGCATCTACCATGGAATTCGGGTCTAAAATATCCTCCTCGGGAAGGTCCTCCAATTCCTCTGCGGGTGGGACTACGTCATCATCTAACTCAGGGAGGAAATCATCGGAGATTGTCTCAATGCCCATATTTTCCATCAAATCGTAGACCTTATCCATCTGCTCGGACTCCAGGCTCATTCCTTCCAGCACCACCAGCAGGTCAGTGGCCGATAGCTTTCCCCTTTTACGGCAGCTTTCCAGCAGTTCACCTAGCCTGTCAGCCCCCTGCATGCCCTCCACAATCTTCAGGATCTCGACCTTACCCGCCTCAAACTTTTCCAGGCTGGTTAGCCCGGCCACCACGGCCTCGTCTGTATTTTCCAGCCCATTTTTAGCGGTTTTTTTCTTCTCACTCATGGTCATTTCCTCCAAAGCCTTTTTTCTCTTTTAACCTGTCGCGGATTGATAGCAGGTCCGCAGAAGTCGGAGGCCAAGCGGTC
>JAZQMD010000155.1:0-17341 GCA_045543215.1 Oscillospiraceae bacterium | reverse complement strand
GGAGGCTGTCAATTCTGCCTTGGTGGTGGACAACCAGATCATGAAGCCCAAGGCAGATTACTTTGACGAGTTGGTGGATAGAAACCTCCTTACCAACTTCCGGGAGACTGCTAAACTCCTTGAAATACGGGAGAAGGCATTTATTCGGTTTCTTTTGAATCGGAAGTACATCTACCGAGACAAGAAGGGAAAGCTGATGCCCTATGCTCAGTATGTGGAAGGCGGGATATTTGAACTCAAAGAGTGTTTCAACGAGAAAACCCAATGGAGTGGCCCCCAGACACTCGTCACCCCACGTGGGCGTGAGACATTCCGCTTGCTCTATTTGAGTGCGGCATAGGGGGTAACAAATGGGTGATGATGTTGCGGTTCGGCTAAAGGTTCTGGAGGAGGAAAGTAGAAAAAACCAGAAGGAGCATAAAGAGTTCTTGTCTCGTTTTGAACGGCTTTCCATTGATTACACCAGAATAGATACACGTTACGACAATATTCTAAATGCTTTAAAGAAGCTCGAGGCATCTGTTGAAGCCCTCAAAGCCAAACCCGCCAAACGCTGGGATGGGATCGTGGATAAAGCTCTGTGGGCTGTTCTGGCGGCAGTAATCGCTTTCTTTCTAGGGAGATTAGGATTGTAACGGAGAAACGAACAAAGCCCCCTCGCAGGATTTTCGGTCCTGCGAGGGGGTTTTACTCGTTTAAAATTTTAAAATATGCAAAAAGTAATAAAATTAATCCTTTTAGCTAAGTTTTATTACCATTTTGGGGGCTTATTTACAGCAATATAAACTTTTCCACTTGGACTTTGAATATACGTGTTTAAATCCATACCATTTGTTAGTGTACGTTTATGTGCATCAATAGGCAATATACTCTGAATATGTGTAATATAACACAGAAACGCTCATAAACATAGTTTTATCTGGATATAAATTGCACCAATATTGGAATGATTAGAGGTAAAAGTGGCAAGTATTATTTTATCTTTTCTGATTAAAGTGGACAAATTGAGAGGAGCTATGGTATTATTATGAAAATAAAATTTTGGGAGGGGAAACACATGGATGTAAGTGAAATGAAAGCAATTTTAGATCAAGATTTTGAAAATCTTTTACGAAAATTAAACGTATATAATGCGATAGTAGAAGGAACTGTTCACTGTAATTTCTGCGATGATATTGTAAATATGTCGAACATTTCTATGGTGTTTCCTAAAAACGGTGAAGTTTGTTTTTGTTGCGATAAAAAATTTTGTACAGATACCTTATTAAAGCAAAGGGGTATCTATGAATGAATATGACCGGTAATATTATATTGGATTTTTTAATTGCGATAAAAACCCCTATGTGGGGTATTGTTATAATTATAATTTTAATCTTTTCTATCTCTAACGCAGACAAGCTCTTAGCTATACGTGGCGCAGTTGCTGGTCTTTTTCGCAATATTTCAAAAAATGCCAACAAAAAGTATATTTCCGCAAGTATCCGTAGTAGTGTAATTTCAGCATCCAAAAAAATTGGATCAAATGAACCGCAAATTCTTCCAAATGACCTAAAAATTAAGTGGGCAGATAATGATGATATTAAATCTTTTTTTGAAGATGATTGTGTCGTGGTAAGACTTCGGCAGACTACTGACCCAAATGAAAATTATGTAAATATAATATATTAATTTGTTTCCAGTGGGTTGCTTAAAAATCAAAAGTACTATTTCAACGAGAAAATTATGGATGCCTCTACACTTCTAGTGACACAAAAAATTATATCGTTAGCAAAGCCAAGTGCAAGCGCTTTTTTCGTTAAGAATATTTATAATCCTACAGTTCAGTCTGATCAAGAAATAAATGAGAATTTTCAACAATTACAACGGATAGATTACAACGGGATGCTTTTTTATATATATTTAAATGAATTGATGAAGGCATCTGCAACCATAGCGGGGCAAGTTCCTGATCCGGCTTTGAACGCAGAAAGTGGAGAATTTTTGCAATTTTTATATAGAATTGCAAACCGAGGCCCAGTAGATGATTTGGTAGACCTTAATTTTATGGGCGTATATTTCAAAATTGGTATTATCTTAGTAGCTAATGATAAAACATTAAATAGAAATGGATATTTAGCACATTTTAACTATGCAAAAAGGTTGCTGGATAATGGATACACCACAATATATGTATTTGGTATTGGGCGCAAAGCAAAGATAGCTAAAAAAATTGCAGATATGCTTAAAAACAGAGATAATCGCATTGTTAAATTAATACCCCATGAATATCGACACGTTAATACATCAACTGGTTTTAGAACCAATGCTACTTGTGTAGAGTTGGAAACATATTAATTTTATGAAATGAACGCCGCCTAGATGGGACTATGGTCGGCATTCTTACCTAAAGGCTAATATAATAAAGGTATAAAATATTGTACCATATGCCTTTGGTAATATATCCCCCATCATAGCTTATCTTTCACGGTAACTCAAAGGTGTTTGCCGACAATATAACATTAGCGTGTTTACAGCAGCTTGACCTTGACAGATAGTCTTATCATTATAGAGAGCCCCCTCGCAGGATAAATATCCTGTGAGGGGCTTTGCTTTTTGCCGATACTACCCCTACGAAAAAAGAACCTCTAGCACTGGGGTTCGGGATAGAGAGAATGATATAAACAAAACCAGATAATCTGTAGTCATTTTCCGTGTGCAATTTCGTGTGCAAAATTATAGTTAATGTGCAATTATCGGGCACTTATCAATGCGTTGAAACCAATTCTATAAAACCCGTCTATCCATTGATATATCAAGAAAAAATCCCGAAACCCTTTGACCTTAGGGCTTCGGGATCTGGTGACCCGTCGGGGACTCGAACCCCGGACCTTCGCCTTAAAAGGGCGTTGCTCTACCAACTGAGCTAACGGGTCATTTTTACTTTCGGCGGGCCGAAGCCCGCCGATCTCGGGCACAACTCCAACAGGTGGCAGGGATGGCTGGATTCGAACCAGCGCATGCGGGAGTCAAAGTCCCGTGCCTTACCGCTTGGCTACACCCCTGTATGGAGAAAAATGAAGGGCCCGAAGCCGATGCTCCGGCCCTCTTCACTTTATGGGGTGGGTAATGGGACTCGAACCCACGACCCTCGGAACCACAATCCGATGCTCTAACCAACTGAGCTATACCCACCATATAAGAGAATATCATACAAAGCGGATGCGACGGGAGACTTGGCACGCCTGAAGGGACTCGAACCCCTGGCCCACTGCTTAGAAGGCAGTTGCTCTATCCACCTGAGCTACAGGCGCATATGGAGCGGGTGATGGGAATCGAACCCACGCGACCAGCTTGGAAGGCTGGGGTTCTACCACTGAACTACACCCGCATGAATGCTTATATTTCCAGGAGTGTCATCCTTTAAAGGATAGCATATGAGGGCAAAATTGTCAATAAGAAATTTTAAACTCTTGAAAAATCCCCAGAATCCCATAAAATCAAAAGAGCTGATACGCCTTTAGGATTGGAGCATCCTCTCTTTGTGAGAACAAATTTTAAAGCAGCTCCCCTCCGCGGGCGTACCACTTTAAGCTATCAGTAGAGTGGGTTGTTTTAAGCAAATACGTGGAAACCAGTCCGTCGGCCAGAGTGAGAATGACTGTGGCCGGGAGCAGCGCAGATGGAATTGCCGCGACAAACGTGGACACTACCGGGTGAACCAGATAGACCAACCCTAAAGCTAATACTCCCCATGCCACTGAGAATGGTAGGCAGACCTTACCTCCTATATTTACCGGTAAGTTGGAGTAATCCCAGAATGAAACTCCCAGTGCCTTTTCATAAAATACGCCCATCAGGTATTCTGCTCCGGTAGCCACCCCGCCCCCAACTATTGCTAAAAGCAAGGGATTTCCGCCTAAT
This sequence comes from Oscillospiraceae bacterium, assembly GCA_045543215.1. GTDB lineage: Bacteria > Bacillota > Clostridia > Oscillospirales > Oscillospiraceae > DXYV01. Next base: position 13,441 of record JAZQMD010000155.1, on the reverse strand, counting down.
AATCTGGCCGCTACTAAAATGCCTACGGCACCAAGACCATAAACCGGGCAAAGTGGAAGAAGCAAAAAGCATTTACGATCCCGCTTCCCACTACGGGTCGCATTAGCAAAGAGTACCTCTAATACAAAACCGAAAAAGCTATAAATAAAAAAATACCAAAACCAGTCCATCATTCCATCCTCCCAATTATTTTTTTTAGTTTTACCTTTGTCGGGAGTTTCATGCTGGGAAAACGCTGGACCGGACGGTGAATTTTGGCTTTACAAAAAAGCCGTTGCTCTCAATCGGCTTTTTGTGGTAAAATACATCGATTTATTTGCTTATGTTTATTTGAAAAGTTGGGAGGAGCTGCTCCATGCGCCATCTGATCGATTTTGGTGATCTTCCTCGGCAGGAATGGGACATGCTGTACCGGAAGGCCAACCAGATCATCGACCGGCCAGAGGATTTTTTGGATGCCTGCCGAGGTAAAGTGGCTTGCACCTTATTTTATGAGCCATCCACTCGCACCAATTTTTCCTTTCAAACCGCTATGCTTCGCCTGGGGGGCAGCGTGTTTGGCTTTGCTGATCCCAGATCTTCCTCTGTGGCCAAAGGGGAAACTTTGAAGGATACGATTAAAATGGTATCCGGATATAGTGATGTGGTCATTATGCGTAGTCCTTGGGAGGGAGCTGCCAAGGCTGCCTCTTTATATTCCGAGGTTCCAATCATTAACGCCGGAGATGGTGGTCACATGCATCCTACTCAAACTATGGCCGACCTGACTACCATCACCAAACTGCGCGGTGAGGTAGATGGCTTATGCTTGGGGCTGTGCGGCGATTTGAAAAATGGACGCACCGTCCATTCTCTGATTAAGGCTATGTCCAAGTTCCAAGACGTGAAATTTTATCTTATCTCTCCCCGAGAACTGTCCATCCCCATGTACTTGCATCAATTTATGAAGGAGCATGACATGTGGAATGTGGAGGTTACCAGCCTAGAGGCCGTTATCCCTCAGTTAGACGTACTCTACATGACGCGTATTCAGCGGGAGAGGTTTATAGACCCGTTGGAATATGAAAGGTGTAAAGGGGTTTACATTCTCACTCGAAATAAGCTGGATCGTGCCAAATCGGAGCTGCTCATCATGCATCCCCTCCCCCGAGTAGACGAAATCCATATCGATGTGGATGACGATTCCAGAGCTGTATATTTCCAGCAGGCCCGGTACGGTATGTTTATCCGTATGGCTTTACTTGTGGAACTGACCAACCAGCCCCGACTCTCTCCTGCTCCGGTGGAAATCGGCTCCCGCCCGGTGTGCCGTAATCCCAACTGTATTACTCAGGCTGAATTATATCTTCCGCCTCTGGTCAAGAAAATTGGTGGCATAGACTATTGTGGCTTTTGTGATAGCCAACTATAAAGCTTTTCACATCCGCTCTTGTATGTCTTTAAGAAAAGTGATATAATATTTCGATTTAATTACCCAGAGGAAAGGGATGAAAGACCTATGGGTTATAAGGAAAAATTTATTCGTTTCATGGTGCGCTCGGGCGTACTTACCTTTGGAGACTTCGTCACTAAGTCAGGGAGGAAAACTCCCTATTTTATCAATACAGGTAACTATAAGACAGGCGCTCAGGCCGCCCGACTGGGGGACTACTACGCAGCCTGTATCCAGGAGCATATGCCGGAAGGGATCGACTGTCTCTTCGGCCCAGCCTACAAGGGTATCCCCCTTACGGTGTCTACTGCCTCCTCCCTTTACCGTAATTATGACCGGGATTTACCTTACTGCTTTAACCGGAAAGAGGTTAAGGATCACGGAGAAGGTGGCGTTATGGTGGGGTATAAGCCACAGAATGGTGACCGTATCGCCATTATTGAGGACGTGGTTACTGCCGGTACGGCCGTACGGGAGACTATCCAGCTATTCCAGTCAATAGCCAATGTAAAAATTGCCGCCCTCTTCGTCTCGACCGACCGTATGGAGCGGGGCACCCGGGACTGTACCACCCTAGACGAGTTGCGGGAGGATTACAACATCCAGGTCTACCCAATTGTTACAATACAGGATATTATGGATACCCTCTATAATGTCCCTGTAGATGGTAAGGTCTATATCGATAGCTCTATGCGGGCCCGGATGGAGGCCTATTTGAAAGAATATGGGGCTTGCTGAATCCTGTCCAAGTCCACGCTCCACATGGCCGGAAAGGGGGCATTCCCCATAACCGACAAGATTAACATCCACAAGGGCCACCGTAAGCGGATGAAAGAAGAATTCCTTGTCAGGGGATTGGAGGGCCTGCCCAACCATAAGGTGCTGGAACTGCTTCTCTTCTATGCGATTCCGCAAGGAGACGTGAATCCTCTGGCCCACAAGCTCTTGCAGCACTTTGGCTCTCTGTCTGCAGTATTTAATGCTACCCATGAGCAGCTCACCGCCGTCAAGGGCGTAGGAGAGAATACCGCTACCCTTATCCAACTAGTTACTGCCATAGGCGGTCGCTATCTCCAGGATCAGGTGAATATGAACGACATTTTTACTCATCCATGGCATTTTCAGGAACTGCTGGCACCTTATTTTTTCGGTGCACGCAACGAAATGTCCTATTTGGTTTGCCTGGACGGGAAGAATAAACTGATTGCGTGTAAAAAGCTATCAGAAGGGGATGCCTTTACCACCAGCTTTTCCCTACGCACTGTCATGGAAGCTGCCCTGAATAGCAATGCTGCCACTGTTGTTCTTGCCCATAACCATGTCAGCGGTATAGCCCTCCCCTCAGCTGAGGACAGAGCTGTCACCAGAAAAGTCTACAAGGCGCTGAAAACTGTAAATATCTATCTTTTTGACCACTACATCCTGGTAGACGGTGATATGGTCTCCTTGCGGGCCAGCGGATTTTTTCAGACCCTGGAGGAAAGCTAATGTAAATGCAAAATGGGGGCTGTGTTAAAATATTTGTTCTGGCTTTGTGAGTATATAGGCTGGGGCGTTTCCTTTAGCTCCCGAAATACTGACCAGAGAGGTGAAGGGATATGCCGAAATTTGAAGTGGTTTCGGACTATCGGCCCGCTGGAGATCAGCCCGAGGCCATCCATACTTTGGTTGCTGGCATTGAGAATGGTCTAAGTGAGCAAACCCTCATGGGGGTCACAGGCTCGGGCAAAACCTTCACCATGGCCAAGGTGATTGAGCAAATCCAGCGGCCTACTTTGGTTCTGGCCCACAACAAGATACTGGCAGCGCAGCTATGCGCCGAGTTTAAGGAATTTTTTCCTCATAACGCTGTGGAATATTTTGTATCCTATTATGATTATTACCAGCCCGAAGCCTATATCCCCCATACCGATACCTTTATTGAGAAGGACTCTTCCATTAATGAGGAAATTGATCGCCTGCGGCTTGCGGCTACTGCCTCCCTTATGGAGCGGCGGGATGTAATTGTAGTATCTTCCGTGTCCTGCATTTACGGTTTGGGTGAGCCGGAGGATTTTTCTAAAATGATGGTATCCTTGCGGGTGGGCAGCGTAATCCCCCAGACTGAGTTATTAAAAAGGCTGGTAGATATCCGTTATGAGCGTAACGATGTAGCCTTTGAGCGCAACAAGTTCCGGGTTCGGGGGGACACGGTGGAAATTTTTCCTGCTTACTGGAAGGATTCCGCTATACGGGTGGAATTTTTCGGAGACGAGGTCGATCGCCTCTCTGAGATTAACGTAGTCACCGGGGCGGTTATCCGCCGACTGGAGACTATCCCCATTTGGCCGGCCACTCATTACGTTACCCCCAAGGAGAAAATGGAGGCTGCCATCCAGGAAATTTACAAGGAGATGGAAGCGCAGGTAGCCTTCTTCGACTCACGGCAAATGTATATCGAATCCCAGCGTATTAAACAGCGCACCATGTATGACGTGGAGATGATGCAGGAGCTTGGCTACTGTTCAGGTATTGAAAACTACTCCAGGGTCATTGAGGGCAGGCCCGCCGGGTCGCCTCCTCATACTCTGCTGGATTATTTCCCCAAGGATTTTGTTCTATTTATAGACGAAAGTCACGTTACCCTGCCTCAGGTACGGGCCATGTATAACGGAGATAAGGCCCGTAAGACTACTCTGGTGGACTACGGCTTCCGCCTGCCCTGTGCTTTTGATAACCGTCCGTTGAAATTTGATGAATTTGAACAAAGAGTAAATCAGGTTATTTATGTCTCCGCCACCCCAGGAGAATATGAGCGCACCCGCTCCGGCCAGGTGGTGGAGCAGGTCATCCGCCCAACCGGCCTGTTGGACCCTAAGGTGGAGGTGCGCCAGGTAGAAGGACAGATCGACGACCTGATTGGGGAAGTCAATGATCGGACTGCTCGCTCGGAGCGGGTGCTGGTAACTACCCTTACAAAAAAAATGGCAGAGGACCTCACCGCCTACCTAAAAAACGCAGGCATAAAGGTTCGCTATATGCACCACGACATTGATACCATCGAACGGCAGGAAATTATTCGGGATCTGCGCCTGGGGACTTTCGATGTGCTTGTGGGTATTAATCTTTTACGGGAGGGCTTGGATATACCAGAAGTCTCCCTGGTAGCCATTCTAGATGCAGACAAGGAGGGCTTTTTGCGTTCCGAAACTTCCCTCATCCAGACTATTGGCCGGGCAGCCCGCAATGCCGACGGTCTGGTGGTGCTCTATGCCGATACTGTTACCCCCTCCATGGCCCGCGCCATGGAGGAGACTAAGCGCCGTCGGGCCAAGCAGGACGCTTTTAACAAAGAGCACGGCATCGTACCGAAAACCATTGTCAAGTCGGTGCGTGACTTGGTGGATTTGTCCGGGGGCAAGGGCCCCAAAGAGTATGACCTTGATGAGAAGCAGCTCACGAAACCTCAGCGGCTGGAGCTCATTGCCAAACTGGAAGAGCAGATGCGAGAAGCCGCCAAGCTGCTGGAGTTTGAATATGCTGCCCAACTGCGTGACCGCATCATTAAGCTGAGAGGGGAAACATGACTATGACTGCCCAGAAACCAATCTCCCTTTCGGTGTGGGAGCGGTTACCCTGCAAGGATGTCGGTTCGGCCTGTGCTGTATCTATACGATCCCGGGCAATATTAAATACAGTTTGAAATATAACCGAGGAATATTACTATGTTAGATCATATTTTTATCAAAGGTGCCCGGGTGAATAACCTGAAAAATATTGATGTGGAGATTCCCAGAGATAAGTTGGTGGTCCTCACCGGCTTGTCCGGATCGGGCAAGTCCTCACTGGCCTTTGAGACAATCTATGCCGAGGGGCAGCGGCGGTATGTGGAGTCTCTGTCCTCCTATGCCCGTATGTTCCTGGGACAGATGGAAAAGCCCGATGTGGACTATATTGACGGTTTATCCCCCGCAATTTCCATCGATCAGAAAACCACATCCAAGAATCCACGCTCCACAGTGGGAACCGTAACTGAGATTTACGACTACCTGCGGCTTTTGTGGGCCAGGGTAGGCGTTCCCCACTGTCCCAAGTGCGGCAAAGAGATACGTCAGCAGACCATTGATCAAATCATTGATCAGGTGATGGCCCTGCCAGAGGCTACCCGCATTCAGATTCTGGCGCCTGTGGTGCGGGGTAAGAAGGGAGAGCATCAGAAGATTTTCGATGATGCCCGAAAATCGGGCTACGTCCGGGTGCGGGCGGACGGTTCCCTGTACGATCTGTCCGAGGAGATCAAGCTGGACAAGAACAAAAAGCATAACGTTGAGGTGGTTGTGGACCGACTGGTCATCCGTGAGGATATCTCCCGGCGGCTCACAGATAGTGTGGAGACTGCCTCCGGACTGTCCGGTGGTCTGGTTATAATTAATGTACTGGGGGAGGAGCAGGATATCCTATTCTCTCAAAACTATGCCTGTGAGGATTGCGGTGTTTCCATTGAAGAGCTCACCCCTCGTATGTTCTCGTTTAACAATCCTTTTGGAGCCTGCCCGGTATGCACCGGGCTGGGGGCACAGCTGAAGATCGACCCTGATCTCATCCTCCCCAATAAGGAGCTATCTATTCTGGAGGGGGCCATTACCGCCTCCGGCTGGAATAATATCCGGGGGGATGGTATCTCCCGTATGTATTTTGATGCTCTGTCCAAGCAATATAAATTTAGCCTGAATACCCCTGTAAAAGACCTGTCTGCTCAGGTGCTTGATATAATCCTTTACGGCACGAAAGGGGAAAAACTCATCCTACACTATGACCAGCCGAGAGGCCAGGGTACCCTGCATCAACCTTTTGAGGGCATCATCAATAACTTGGAGCGCCGCTATCGGGAGACCCAGTCTGACTCCACCAAACGGGAATTGGAGGAGTGTATGGCAGAACAACCTTGTCCCGCTTGCGGCGGTCAACGTCTCCGGCCTGAGTCTTTAGCCGTCACCGTGGGGGGAAAATCCATTTACGATTATTGTCAGAAACCGGTTGACGAAGCGCTTTCCTTTCTGGATACTCTGGATTTTACCCCTACTCAGTGGATGATTGCCCAGCGTATTATCAAGGAGATCCGGGAGCGTCTGGGCTTTTTAAAAAGTGTAGGCCTACAATACCTTACACTTTCTCGCCAAGCGGCTACCCTCTCTGGTGGAGAGAGTCAGCGCATCCGTTTGGCCACTCAGATCGGCTCTTCCCTTATGGGGGTGCTCTATATCCTGGACGAACCATCCATCGGCCTGCACCAGCGGGACAATGATCTGCTGCTTGATACCCTAAAGCATCTGCGGGATCTGGGGAACACCCTTATTGTGGTAGAGCACGACGAAGACACCATGCATGCTGCCGACTACATTGTGGATATTGGCCCTGGTGCGGGGGTACATGGTGGTCAGGTAGTTGCGTTGGGCAATGCCCAGGAAGTTATGAATACCCCCGGCTCCATCACCGGTGACTACCTTTCCGGACGCAAAAAAATCCCCGTCCCCAGCCAGCGACGCAAGGGCAACGGGCAACAGCTCATCGTCCGTGGAGCTGCGGAGAACAACCTTAAGCACATTGATGCAACCTTCCCTTTAGGAACCCTTATCGCGGTGACCGGTGTTTCCGGCTCAGGTAAATCCTCCCTGGTTAATGAAATTCTCTACAAGCGTCTGGGCGCCGACCTGAACCGCACCAAGGCCCGTCCCGGCAAACACGACAGCGTAGAGGGAGAGGAGTTTTTAGATAAGGTTATTAATATTGATCAGTCTCCCATTGGCCGAACGCCTCGTTCTAATCCTGCCACTTATACAGGTCTGTTCAATGACATCCGGGAACTCTTCGCTTCCACCCCTGATGCCAAAAGTCGGGGTTATGGTCCGGGACGATTTTCCTTTAACGTCCGTGGTGGCAGATGCGAGGCCTGCTCCGGCGATGGCCTGCTGAAGATTGAAATGCATTTTCTCCCTGATATCTATGTTCCCTGTGAAGTATGTAAGGGTAAACGGTACAACCGTGAGACGCTCGAGGTTCGCTACAAAGGAAAAAATATTCATGAAGTATTGGAAATGACCGTAGAGGAAGCCATTCCTTTCTTTGAAAACCTTCCTAAACTGTATAATAAACTGAAGACCCTCTACAATGTGGGCCTGGGTTACGTCAAACTGGGCCAGCCCTCTACCGAACTATCCGGAGGTGAGGCCCAACGGGTGAAACTGGCCACCGAGCTGTCTAAACGATCCACCGGTAAGACCATCTATATCCTGGATGAGCCTACAACTGGCCTTCATACCGCTGATGTGCACCAGCTTATCGGAGTTCTACAGCAATTTGTGGAGTCGGGTAATACCGTAGTGGTCATCGAGCATAATCTGGATGTGATAAAAACCGCCGATTATATCATTGATTTGGGGCCTGAGGGAGGAAACGGCGGCGGCGAAGTGGTCTGCACTGGCACCCCGGAAGAAATAGCTGCCTGCGATGCTTCCTACACGGGAAGATATTTAAAAAAAGTTTTAAAATGATTTTGCTGCCGTCTGCCCCATTTCAGCGGGGCAGACGATGCCCTTGGGGAGTATGAACTCCTCTGCTGTGATGGATGAAACCCGGTAACGAAACTGTTAAGGCAAACTGGCCTTTCGTATTAGATGATGGCGTACGGTATACCTAATCGTATGCATTTATCCTCTCTAATTGCTTTGGGATAACCATCACAATCTGCTAGGCTACAATGTCCCCCAGCACTATAAAGGAGAATGATACCGTGGATACATTGTTAACATGGCTAAATACAACTACTATCGGAGTATTGTTCTATACCGCCATCATGTCTATGATCCCAGTGGTGGAGTTGAGGGGGGGGATCCCCTTCGGTGTGAGCCTAGGCTTAGGCATCTGGCAGGCATACATAGCCGCCGTGGTGGGCAACATGATCCCAATGCCCTTTATTATCCTCTTTATTCGCCGTATTTTTAAATGGATGCGCATTCATACGCCCAGTTTGAGTAACCTGGTGGACAGGCTAGAACGCAAGGCCCATCTAAAGGGCCAAACTGTGTCCAAATATAAATACCTAGGCCTGATGATTTTTGTGGCCATCCCTCTTCCGGGCACGGGAGCCTGGACAGGAGCCCTGGTAGCCGCCTTTTTAGACATGAGGATGAATAAAGCACTGCCGTCTATTTTTCTTGGGGTGCTGCTGGCCGGCCTGGCGGTTTCCGTCCTCACCTTCGGAGTGACAAATCTATTTTGACCCTTCTCTTCCTTCCTGCATAGACTGGAAGGAAAGGAGGGGTGCGGTATGTTGACCGCCATTTTAGAAGTATCCCTGGCCTTTTTGGCCGGTCTGGGGTTGACGGCCTTGGGTTTACTAATCGTTAGCCGCTGGCTGCTTCCTCTGGACAGGGAAAGTGATATTCTGGCAGTGGTTGAGGCTCGGGGAGACGGAGCCAAACTGGAGCAATCTGTCCGCAGCCTGCTGTGGCTGCGTCACCTGGGATTTTGGCGAGGAAGGCTGGTGATTGCTGACGAGGGCCTGGATCAAGAGGGACGCAGGCTGGCCCGTCTGCTATGTGCCAATACCGGCGAAGTCTCTCTGTGCAAGCCGGAAGGCCTTCCCCAGTTGATTGCCAAAGATACATAACGTGAGGTAGCCCGCTATGAACAACTCCCAATCCACCCCACTCCACGAGTTGGCCGGTAGTGTCACCGCCGTTCTCTTCCGCAATGAGGAGAACGGCTATACAGTCCTACGCTTGGATACACCAGAACGTGGGGAACTTACTGCCGTGGGGTGTATGCCCGGTATCACCCCTGGTGAAACTGTGGAACTTCAGGGAAACTGGACCCGCCACCCTAGCTATGGGGAGCAGTTCAAGGCGGAGACAGTGGTACGGCGCATGCCCATAGGGGCGAAGGCATTGTTTGAATATCTATCCTCCGGAGTTATCAAAGGGGTGGGGGCGGCCACCGCACGGCGTATAGTAGACAAATTTGGAGACAAGGCGCTGGAGATTCTTGAAAATAATCCAGAGCAACTCACCGTTTTACCAGGTATGAGTCCCAAGCGGGCAGAGTCCATCAGCAGGCAGTTCCGCCAGCAAATGGGGATGCGCTTGCTACTAGATTTCCTTTCGGAACATTCCCTGCCCCTCCAGGCGGCCATGCCTTTATACCGCCGGTTTGGAGATAAGGCCCTGCGTGTTCTGCAGGACAGCCCCTATTTGTTGGTGGATCCTGATCTGGGGGTTGATTTTGCCGCTGCAGATACTCTGGCCCTGGAACTTGGACTGGAAGGGGATGATCCTCAGCGGGTAGAAGCAGCACTTCTCTTTGAACTTGTCCACAATGCAGGCAATGGACACTCCTTTATTCCATATGAAAAGTTGGTAACGGCCACTGCCATCCTCATCGGCTTAGAGGATACAGAGGCCATTCAAGAGGGCATTGATGCGCTCAGTGACCGGGGGGAGATTGTTCGGGAGGGAATTGCCGGGGTGGAAGCCTGCTACCTGGCGGACCTATATTTTGCCGAGACTCATGTTGCCCATCGACTGGCTGAGATGAGCCAATTGGAGATTACTCCACCCAGAGGGCTGGACAAGCTTATTACCCGGCTAGAGAAGGAGCAGGGCATTCGGTATGCCATCCAGCAACGCCAAGCAGTGGAGTTGGCTGCAGGCCGCCAAGTAATTTTGCTCACCGGCGGACCGGGTACTGGAAAAACCACCTGTCTTCGGGCAGTGTTGGCCTTGTATCATATCCTGGGACTGGAAACTGCCCTGGCCGCGCCTACGGGCCGGGCTGCTAAACGGCTTAGTGAGGCCTGCGGACACCAGGCCAAGACTATCCATCGCCTATTGGAGACAAAGTTGGACCAATCTACCGGAAAGCTGGCTTTTACCCACAACGAATATAATCCCCTGGAAATAGATGCGGTTATTGTAGACGAGACCTCCATGGTTGACATCACGCTCCTGTCCGCCCTACTATCAGCCCTACGAGGAGACTGTCGCCTGGTTTTGGTGGGTGATCCTGATCAGCTTCCATCGGTTGGACCTGGCAACCTGCTTGGAGATCTACTGCGTAGTGGACAGATACCTAATCTGCGTCTCACCGAGATTTTTCGTCAGGCCCAGCAAAGCGCCATTGTTATGAATGCTCATTTGGTCAACCAAGGAGAAGTCCCAAATTTGCTGTCCAACCAAAAGGATTTTTTCTGCTTACGGCGGTATGACAGCGCACGGACTGTTCAAACTGTAGTGGAGCTGTACCACACACGGCTACCCCAAAATATGGGGATACCACCTAGCCAGATCCAGGTGCTGACCCCCACCCGTAAACGAGGAGGGGGTTCTGCTGCCCTCAACCGAGCCATTCAGGAAGCAGTCAATCCCCCTGCCCCGGAAAAGGGGGAACGGGTCTTTGGTAGCTTGACCTTCCGACTGGGAGATCGTGTCATGCAAATTAAAAACAATTACGATTTGTTTTGGCAGGACCCTAAAACAGGGGAGCAGGACATGGGTGTATTCAACGGAGACGTGGGAGTCATCATCGCCGTTGACCAGGGGGATGCGGCCCTGGTGGTGGATTTTGAGGGACACATGGTGGAGTATACCGGGGACATGCTTGGCCAGCTGGAGCTTGCCTATGCCATTACCGTCCACAAAGCTCAGGGCAGCGAGTACCGGGCAGTTATCCTGACAGTCAGTGATGTACCGCCCAGCTTACTTACCCGCAGTGTGCTCTATACCGCCATTACTCGGGCTAAGGAATTGCTCATCCTGGTTGGGGATGACAATGCTGTTTGGAAAATGGTGAGCAACAACAAGCAAACCCGAAGGTACAGTGGCCTGCGGGCCCGGCTTGTCAGGGAGGATTATGAGTAGGTTTGCACGTTCCTATGCAAAAAATCCCTCTCCTCTTACTTATGTAGAGGAGGTTAAACTAACTATGTCAAGTGGAAAAACAGAGCATTATCAACTACATGTATGGGCATCAGGAGACAATTTTTTGCGCGCCGAATTCAACGACAACAGTTACTCGATTGATGAGGCTTTAGCGGCCAACGCTACCGCTATTAAGGAGGCGGTCAATGCGGTTGCAATTGCGAAGACTGAGAATGAAAACGCCATAGCAAAGGCAGTTGCCGCTGGGCCAAAGGTTTACCACGGCACCTATACCGGAAACGGAACCACATCCAGAACCTTTAATTTTACCTTTAAGCCTAAGATGCTTATCATTACGGGCAATAGTGGTCTTGTTGATTTCCTAATTCTGATTAATGGTCAGACCAATGGTATTATGCCTGATGCCAGTAGTGATCGGTACTACACCCTATTTTGGATGGAAACCAGCGTTACCATCAGTGGTCATAACGTAGGTATTTGCAATGCCTCCGGGCGAAATTACCAATATGTTGCCATTGGATGATCGGAAGGAAAAGAGTCCGTTGGTACGGTGCTTCGGGCTTTACACACTCCCAGAATACACGGACAGGCGAAAAAAGTCATTTGGGAGGAAAATAGTAAGTTTTAACTGGAGTGGTGCAGCGTTAGCTGCACCACTCCAGTTTTTAGCTAATAGGTTTAATCGGTATAGAAGTAGATAAAATGATTAATAAGCTACTTAGTGTCCTCGAAACCCTTGGGATGACACCGATAGGTATACTCGATGAGGGTGAAAAGCATCCCCAAAAAATTTAATTACAAGTGCTTTTGCTGGCTTATACAGGCCGTTGACATTAAAAGTGATTTTCAGGAAATGTCCGGCATATTAGCGTTTCAAGACGAAAGCGGTGCTTAAGAATATACTGGAATAGAGAATTAATAAAGATAAGACTAATAAGGTATGAGCCAATGATATTAAGCAAATGAAGCATGATGACCGAGGCAAGCTATATTTCAGTGTTATTGTTGGTTTAATTAAAGTTGCAGCTAAAAAACCAATTCCTTTTCTGAGATTCTGGAAATACAATTTGTGTTCTTTCGATCCACCTGACAGGGAGCAGTTCATTCTGGAGGCGAAAGACCGTCTTTTCGGATATGTGTATCATCCCCATCATGTGGAGGTGATTGATCACCTGGGCAATAATCCCGATGATGTATTGAAGTTACTTAAGAGTCTGTTTAATATGTTGTTAAAAAAATGAACTGGTTTTACCATCCTCCTCTTACCAGCTCATAAAATAGAGAGCCCCTCTATAGAGGCAGATTAATACCTGACTCCATAGAGGGGTGTATTCAGCTACTTTTTATTTAGAATTTTATGCTATTTATTAAGAAGCATATTTTTTTCAAAGCGCATCAGCATTGCCGCACATTCCGCTCTAGTAGCCTCACCCTTGGGATCTAGACAGTTAGTACCATCCCCGTTGGGCTTACCGTTTAGCATTCCAACAGCTACAGCCCACTGGATATAATCTTTTGCCCACCCACTTACATCAGAGGCATCCGTAAATGCATTTAGCGTACTGCTCATGCTGGTATCATAGCCACTCAGCTTTGCATATTCAAAAAGCATTTTAGCAATCTGTTCACGGGTAATATTCATATTGGGACCATAGCTTCCGTCTTCAAGCCCATTTACAATACCTTCCTGGTTTGCCCACAAGATAGTCTCGCTGTACCATTGTCCAGCTTCCACGTCCTTGAACTTGTTTGTGTAGCTTATAGTTGGGGAACCTGCCATACGATAGAGTACAGTGGCAAACATAGCTCTTGTTAACGAGCTGTCTGGCTGGAACTGATTAGCGCCAGACATGCCGTTCATAATATTGTTTTCGTAGACATATTTTATGCTTTCATATTTCCAATCTCCCGCTACAGCCTTAACATCGGCGAAAGGCAAGGAAACATCCACCTTGGGCGCTACAGTACTGGCGGTATCTACCGGATTAGAACCTACCGGATTAGAACCTACCGGATTAGAACCTACCGGATTAGAACCTACCGGATTAGAACCTACCGGATTAGAACCTACCGGATTAGAACCTACCGGATTAGA
>JAZQMD010000154.1:0-10962 GCA_045543215.1 Oscillospiraceae bacterium | reverse complement strand
CTGAAGGCCCTTTAAATCTTCAAAAGTTTCTGGGCGGCGGCGTGGATCACGTAGAAGGGCGGCAGGGTGAAAGAGGGCCATGGTGGGCATTCCGTTTACATCGAACCACTGGCCATGCTCACGGGTGATCTTAAAGTCAGGTTTAATGAGGGTTGTGGCGGCGATGCGTCCCAGGCAGACCACCAGCTTAGGACGCAGGAGGGTAATTTGCTGATGCAGATAGCCGATACAGGCTTCTTGCTCCGTGTTTAAGGGATCCCGATTTTGGGGCGGGCGGCATTTGACAATATTGGTAATATAAAAATTTTTTTCCCGACTTAAATCAATAAGAGAGAGCATATCATCCAGAAGCTTACCACCTCGGCCCACGAAGGGGCGTCCGGTGAGATCCTCGTTCTCCCCGGGGCCCTCTCCCACAAAGAGTACCTCTGCGTCTACCCGTCCCTCTCCGAATACCACGTTGGTACGGGTGTCCGCCAAAGCGCACTTCTGGCAGCTCAGGCACTGGGTGCGCAGGGTGTTCCAATTGTCCATGCAGACCAACTCCTTTGGTTCATTTAAGAGCAAAATGGCTATTTTTCAGTTATTTTATCATAAATCGCTGTGAATGGGCAAGAGGGAGGAGGGGGATACTGTAAGACTGTTAATAAGCCCCAGCTTCCCTTGACGGGTTTGGTATAAAATGAGATAATAAATAGTAAATTCAGCTATATAAAAGGCCGCAATTGGTGTGCGGCATGGGGGGCCGGTTTATGACGGAATTCCTGATACAGCATTTTATCAAAGATAGTGAGCACAAGAACGACTCTGCAGTTCGGCAGCGGTATGGTGTTTTGTCGGGATTAGTGGGGATCGCCCTTAATTTATTGCTTTTTACTGGTAAGTTGGGATTGGGGTTGGTTACCGGGGCCATTTCGGTGACGGCGGATGCTTTTAATAACTTATCTGATGCGGCCTCCTCGGTAGTTACTCTGGTAGGATTTCATATGGCAGGCCGGAAGGCGGATGCCGAGCACCCCTTCGGTCACGGACGTATGGAGTATTTGGCAGGGTTGATAGTTTCCCTACTTATTTTAGTGGTGGGAGTGGAGTTGGGCAAAAGCTCTATCAAAAAGATTTTTTTCCCGGAGGCGGTAGACTTCTCCTGGTTGTCCGTTGGTATCCTTTTAGTCTCTGTGGCGGTAAAGCTGTGGATGGGACGTTTCAACCGTATTTTGAGCAAACGCATCGACTCGGCGGCCATAGCGGCTACCGCTGCCGACTCTGTTTCCGACGCGGTTGCCACTACGGCGGTACTGGTTGGCCTGATAATCGGTCATGTTTCCAACCTTCATATGGATGGCTGGATTGGGCTGCTGGTGGCAGTATTCATCTTCAAGGCCGGTATCGGCTCGGTCAAGGATACCCTGGATCCTTTGCTGGGTAAGCCGCCGGAGCCTGAACTGGTTCTAAAGGTGGAAAAGGCTATTCTTTCCCACGCCCAGATCGTGGGAATACACGATATGGTTATCCACGACTATGGTCCTGGGCGCAGGATGATGAGTGTTCACGCCGAGGTGCCTGCTCAGGCGGATATCATGGAGATTCATGATGTAATTGATCATGTGGAGCGGGAGCTGGGAGATCGGTTTGGACTGGAGGCGGTCATCCATATGGATCCCGTTTTGCAAGACGATCCCGATGTTGCTAGGCTGCGTCAGAATGTGGCCAACTTAGTAAAGGAAGTAGACCCTGAAATTACCATTCATGACTTTCGGGTTACCCTGGGGCCCTTTTTTACCAACCTGATATTTGACGCGGTGGTTCCTTTCCGGGTTAAGTTGGGGGATGACGAGGTACGTCA
Organism: Oscillospiraceae bacterium; assembly: GCA_045543215.1. GTDB lineage: Bacteria > Bacillota > Clostridia > Oscillospirales > Oscillospiraceae > DXYV01. Next base: position 9,119 of record JAZQMD010000154.1, on the reverse strand, counting down.
GGCCATCATCCGGCAGGTCAAAACCCTAGGAGAGAATTATTCTGCTGTGGTAGGGATTGACCGGGCCTATGTGCAGTAAAATTTACACTTTGGACATCGCTTTTCCCTTTTGGGGGATTATACTTTAAGGAATAAAACAAGTCAAAAAAGTGTCTGATGTTAGGGATCGTCGAATGGATCGACCAGGGAGTATGAAACCTAATGACAAAGAAAGGGTGAAAGGTATGGCCCAAAAGGTTTTGATTGTGGAGGATGACAACAACATTGCTGAATTGCTCCATCTCTACCTGGAGAAGGAGTCCTTTGAGACTGCCGTGGCTGGGGATGGATTGAAGGGGATGGAGCTTTTTGAATCCTTCCAGCCCGATCTGGTGCTGCTGGATATTATGCTGCCGGGTTTGGATGGTTGGGCGGTTTGTCGGAAGATTCGGGAGGTTTCCAAGGTTCCTATTATCATACTCACGGCCAAGGGGGAGACTTCTGATAAGGTTTCAGGCCTGGAGATGGGGGCGGATGACTATATCGTCAAACCGTTTGAAATGAAGGAGGTCTTAGCCCGCATCCATGCTGTGCTGCGCCGGTACGGTGATGAGGGGCAGGCGGAAAAGAAGCTGACCTATGACAAGCTGGTGATTAACTTGGACTCCTATGAGCTGGTGGTAGACGGTAAGCGGGTGGATACGCCGCCAAAAGAACTGGAACTTTTGTTTCACTTGGCCTCGACCCCAAATCGGGTGTTTACCCGAAACCAGCTTTTGGACGAGGTGTGGGGCTTTGACTACTTTGGGGACTCCCGCACTGTGGACGTTCACATCAAGCGCCTTCGGGAAAAGCTAGAGGGGATTAGTGACCAGTGGTCCCTCAAAACCGTGTGGGGCGTGGGGTATAAATTTGAGGTTTTTTCGGGATGAGATCCATTTACGGCCGGCAGTTTGCCATGATGGCCGGGGTAATTATTCTGTCCTTCCTGTTGCTGGGCAGTTCCTTCGCCACCCTAAGCTACCAGTATGTTATTGCAGAGCGCAGAACCGCATTAGAGCGCACCGCCAATGCAGTTGCCGCCAATACTGCTACGGCTCTCACACAGCTCAATGACCGCAGCTTAAATTCCAGCTTTATCCAGAATAACCTGACCTATTTGTCTGTTGTTGCCAATTCGGGTATCATTCTTACCACTCCTGACGGAGTGGTGGCTTTGGCTGTGGGGCAGGGGGGGGCGATGCTGCCCACCTTACTGGGCAGTTCTCTCCCAGGCCTCATTGTGCAGGCGGCCCAGAGCAATGCGGGCTATACAGGGATGACCGACCTGGGGGGACTATATCCAGCCAGACAATATGTGGTTGGGATGCCTATCATCCTGTCCGTGTTGAGAGGGAGAGAGGCGGTTAGCTATGTAGCTGGAATGGTATTTCTTACCTCTGAGGCCTCCGACCTCACGGCCATGTGGCGGAATATGGCGGAGATTTTTGTGCTCTCGGCCGGTGTAGTGGTATTGTTGGCTATGGCAATCAGCTCCTTTACATCTCTGCGCCAGTCCCAGCCTTTGAAGGAGATTACCGATGCTGCACGGGAGTTTGGACACGGAAAGTTAGATATACGGGTGGATGCAGGGGGACGGAAGGACGAGATTGGACAACTGGCTGATGCCTTTAATACCATGGCTGAGTCCCTGGCTAAAAGCGAGGAGCGTCGCAGCGAATTCATTGCCAATGTCTCTCATGAGCTTAAGACGCCAATGACCACAATCGCCGGATTTGCCGATGGAATTTTAGATGGTACGATCCCAGCTGAGCGGGAACGGGAGTATCTCAAGGTTATTTCCTCGGAGACACGCCGATTGTCACGGCTGGTACGTAATATGCTGGATATTTCCCGGATGAAATCGGGGGAGGAGGCGACGGCTCAGGCCCAGTTTGATGTGGTTGAGGTGCTTTTGCGGGTACTGGTCAGCTTAGAGAGTAAAGTTAACACCAAAGGGCTGGAGGTCAACGCCGACCTGCCGGAGGAGCCCATGCTGGTATGGGGGGATCCAGACGCGATTACCCAGGTGTGCTATAATCTGCTGGATAATGCCATTAAATTCTCCCGGGAGGGGGGGCATCTTATGTTGGAGGTGAAGGCCCGGGGAACTAAGGCCTATGTTACCATCGGGGATGAGGGGGAGTCCATTCCTGCCGAAGAAATTCCCCTGATTTTTGACCGCTTTCATAAATCGGATCGCTCCCGTAGTCTGGATCGGGATGGTGTTGGCTTGGGATTGTATATTGTCAAGTCCATTCTGAACAGTCATAAGGAAAATATTATCTGCACCAGTGAGGAGGGAGTAACTAAATTTACCTTCACGCTGACGAAGGCATAAGCAGGGCGACCGGAGGAAGGATCACCGGAAAGGGAGACGTTGATGCGTAATTATATGTTTGATCGGAGGATAGTGGAAAAACCGGTGCGGCGGTTTTGGTCTGTGGGTGGGCGGCCGGCTGTCCATACACCTGTCTATACCGGTTATCCCTCGGTCCGCCACAGGAGAAGCCCTCTGTTTGGCTTTGTTTTCTTTTTGACCCTGATTTCTGCTTTAACCATCACTGCCCTGGTCATCCAGTATGGGGGGGATTCTCTCCCGTGGCCCGGCGATTCAAGAGAGGATGATTCGAACGGTCCCAGCTGGCTTCCGGAGGGAGCTGGCATTGGGGAGCGGGGAGAGACTACAATCCCTCAGGCAGAGATTGGAAGTAAAACGATGCTTATCATCCAAGAAGAGGAGGGAGAGTCTCTTGCCGCCAGCCAGATTTATGAAAAGGCACTGCCTTCGGTGGTCAGTATCCAGGCTTATTCCAGCGAGGGGGCATCCAACGGCTCTGGTGTGATTATGAGTGAGGACGGATATGTTTTGACTAATTACCACATTATTGAAGGAGCCGAGTCCGCCTGGGTTTATCCTTTGACTGGGGAGATGGGATATGAGGCCCGACTGGTTGGCTATGCCGATGAGATGGATTTGGCGGTACTCAAGGTGGATGCCCAGGATTTGACTCCGGCAGAGTTTGGCTCCTCCCGCGCTTTGTCTGTGGGGGATGTTACCTACGCTCTGGGCAATCCTATGGGCTACTTGTACGGCTCTCTTACCGATGGGATTGTTTCTGCTCTGGGCCGTAGTATTACCATGGGGAATTATCAGGTGGCCCTAATCCAGACCAGCGCACCCTTAAACACAGGAAGCTCAGGAGGGGCCTTGCTCAACGACCGGGGACAGGTAATTGGTATTACTGCAGCCAAGGTCACCTCGTCCAACGGAGTGGTGGCTGAAGGATTGGGTTTAGCCATTCCCATCAGTGAGGTGCGGGGCTGTGTCAACAGTATCCTGGCCCACGGACGGGTGGTCACTCCGCGCATCGGTATCCTGTGCATGACGGCAGAAGTAGAGGGGACGTTTGGTATCCTGGTGGACTCGGTGGACGATGGTGGTCCGGCACAGCAGGCAGGAGTGCGGGCTGGTGACCTAATTACGCAGGCCGATGGGCGCACTGTGACCTCCGTGGAGGAGCTAAAGGACGTATTTTATGATGCTGGAGTTGGAGGCAGCGTCACTCTGTCCATCCTGCGGGGGGAGGAAACACTTACTGTGCTTGTGGAGTTGGTCGGCGATGGAAAGGCATAATTTGCAGCAAAGGGCTTTGTCTTAAAAAGGTGCGGTATGGAGGGAAACCATACCGCACCTGATCTTTTTCTGACGGGCATCCCAACTATGGGACGATTCGTTCTTCTTCCACAGTCAGTCCAGCCGTAGATCGCCCTCCCTGATCCAGCCGATTTTTCGAAAGAGTAGGCCGAAGGACCAGCATAATAGCGCGGGAAGGATAAAGCAGATGAGCAGGAGCCCCACCCAGTCCATTGGGGTAATGGATGGCTTAAGGCCGGTGGACATGTCATTGATCCACCCGGCATAGACGCCGATCTGTCCAACCAAGCCACAGGTACCCATACCGGAGGCTACCCCGCCGGCGGGATCGTTCATTTCCAAGCGGAATACACAAGTGGCCAGTGGACCTGTGATGGCGGAGGTAAGGATAGCAGGCAACCATATACGGGGGTTTTTAATAATGTTACCCATTTGAAGCATGGAAGTGCCTAAGCCCTGACTGATCAACCCGCTCCAGCGGTTTTCCCGGAAGGAGAGCACGGCAAAGCCAATCATGTTGGCGCAGCATCCTGCTACTGCAGCCCCGCCAGCCAGGCCGGTAAGACCGATGGCTGCACAGATGGCTGCTGAGGAGATGGGCAAGGTTAGGGCTATGCCAATGACCACGGATACCAGAATGCCCATCCAGAAGGGCTGGAGAACCGTAGCCCACTTGACGAAATCCCCCACAGCGGCAGCAGCTGTGCCGATGGCGGGGGCCAACCAGGTGGACAGCCCAACGCCGGTCAAAATGGTGGTCAGGGGGGTGACCAGGATATCTACTTTGGTCTCCTTAGAGACCGCCTTACCTGCCTCAGCGGCAATGACGGCGATAAAGAGTACAGCCAGCGGCCCACCTGCTCCATCAGTGCCAGAAAGGGTAATGCTGCCCAAGGCGTTGGAGGCGTGGCCCACAGTAGCCAGGGAGAAAAGAACCAGTGGAGGGGACTGGAGGGCATAGCCGATGGCAACTGCCATAGCCGGGCCGCTCATAGCGGAGGCGTAGCCACCAGCGGTTACCAGGAAGGAAAGTCCCAGTTGCTGACCGAGGGTTTTGACGATGGTGCCGATCAGCAAAGAGCAGAACAGGCCCTGGGCCATGGCGCCCAGGGCATTGATACCATACCGCCTGGTGGAAATCACAATGTTTTTTCGCTTTAAAAAGGCCCTGAAACCATTCATAAAACGGCTCCTCTCAAAATAAAGGCTTCATAGCCGCTATACTGGGTACAAAGCCTTCCTGCAGGATAGGTTAAGTATAGCGGGAAGGGTAAAATTGTCAAGATGCAAGATGGAGACTGTTTGTGGCTCTGGCGTAAAAGGGCTGCCGTCAGAAGACAACCGGATTGGAGGGTGCCACAGGTGCTGCTTGCCAATGGCCTGAAGGGGATTAGCCTTGACCCATCAGGCCTTGTACAGACACTTCTCCGGAGCAGAGGCGTTCCTCACGGCCATCCTCCCAGCGCACCCGAAGGGAGAAGTCATCCTCCACCCACAGGGCCATGGCGGGGAGGGCCTGCCCACCCCGGAGAACCAATATCTGCCGGCCTGTGGTAATGCAGTCGGCCCGGTAACGATCCAGCCAGCTGGCTCGGTTTTTGGGAAACTCTTGCGCCATGGTATCCAAAGCGGAGATGAGCGCGGCTGCTAGAACACAGCGGTCGATTTCAGGACCCAATCCTTCGGCGGCCAGAGAGGTGGCTACATCTCCCAGGCCAAGGGCGGCAAACTGCTCCCGGCGCTGGGTTAGATTTATCCCAATTCCCGCGATCACATATTCTAAAGTTCCGCTCCCCCAATCCGCACTCATCTCAGTGAGAATACCGCAAACCTTACGCCCTCCCAACAGCAGGTCGTTGGTCCATTTGATGGAAGGGCGGATGTGAAAGTGTTCCGCCAAAACATCACATACTGCTACGGCGATCCAGGCAGTAAGGTCCACGGCCTGCTTGGGGGGACACGGAGGACGGAGGAGAATAGACAGATAGAGCCCTGCTCCCTTGGGAGAATAAAAGGTGCGCTCTTGTCGGCCCCGGCCTTCAGTCTGTCCATTGGCGATCACCACAGTGCCGTTTTGGGCCCCTTGGGCGGCCAGTTTTTTCAAGTAGGTGTTGGTAGAGTCTACCTGATCCAGGCAGATAATTTCCCGGCCCAGGGACAGACCTTCTGGCAAATAGGCGGAAATGGCGGTGGGAGAGGGACAGCGATCCTCAGCGGGGAACAGGCCCAATATCCGGTCTTTGGTCATGGCATATCGGCCTCCTTTCTGGGACAAGGGGTTTGTAAGGCTGATTATACCTCATTTTTCTGCAAAAGGAAACAGGAAAGGGGGTGGAAAAAGATCCTGTTTACAGTTTGGATAAGGAGTGATAATGTAGAAAAATCAGATTCCTGGTTCACGTTAGGAGGGAATTTTATGAAGAACCGTACCCATGCTCTCGTCCTCACCGCTCTGTTTACTGCACTGACGGCGATAGGAGCATTCTTGAAGTTGCCCCTGGGGGTAACCTGGGTGAGCTTGCAATTTTTGTTTACCGTTTTGGCAGGGATGATTCTTGGCCCCAAATGGGGGGCTGCCTCTCAGCTGGTGTATATGGTCTTGGGGCTGGCCGGACTACCTGTATTTACCAAAGGCGGTGGACCTGGGTACCTGCTTGAGCCGAGCATGGGATTTGTTTTGGGGCTTACCCCCTGTGCCTGGCTCGCCGGCCTGTTGACCGGGAAAGGAGAGCTGAGTTTCGGGAGGGCGGTGACGGCCTGTTTGGCCGGACTGGGTGCGCTCTATTTAGTGGGGATACCTTATCTGTACACAATTTTTCACTTATATAGGGAAGGGGGAGATGGTCTGTGGGAGGTGGTAAAGACGGGGATGTTGGTCTATCTACCGGGAGATTTGCTTAAGACCGCCGCCGCCGCTGCCGTGGCCCCGTATCTGCGCCGAGTGTTGAAACGTATTTGACTTGTCATATTGTCTGGCCCTGTCCCATAAGTATAAGTGAACAAGCTCCACACCGGAAGGAGTGGAGTTGGAATGATGGGGAGGTCTATAGCAGATGGCATATGAAAGTCAGATGGAGATGCGCGTGCCTCACCGGGTGGCGCTGGAGGATCGGAGCGGACTCACCGTGTCCGGAGTAATGGAGGTGGAGCGATTTGATGAAAACGAGATCGTCATGTCCACTTCTCGTGGAACCCTGGTGGTACGGGGAGAGGGACTGCACATTGAAAAGCTTAGCCTGGATGGAGGAGAGTTGAGGGTAGAGGGCAGCGTGGATGCACTGTCCTATGAGGACGACGGGGAGCCTCGGGGCGGTTTACTGGCCCGGCTATTTGGCTGAGGTGGGGGAGCAGCTACTGGAGCAGGCCGTCCTCCTGGGGGGCGCGGCCCTGCTGGGCTGCGCCCTGGGCATACTGTATGATGCGCTGCGGGTGCTGCGGGAACGGCTAGCCTGGCGCTGGCTGTGCCACATGGCTGACGCTTTATTCTGGTTGGCGGTTGCAGTAGGACTGTTTACCTTCTCTTTGGAAGTGGGGGATGGACGGGTGCGACTGTTTTACGTTGCCGCAGCCGTACTGGGTGCTGCTTTTTACTTCCTTACGGCCAGCCCCCTCCTTCTATGGTTGCTGCGTTGGCTGGCCGATGGAGTGACATTTTTGTGCCGTTTGCTGGCAACTCCTCTGCGTGCTTTGATAGGACTTTGTAAAAAAGTTAGTAGAAAAGCAAAAAAACTCTTTCAAATTTTCGAGAAATCAGTTAAAATAAAACTAGTATGCAATAGACAAAAAACTCCCAGGGAAGGAGCTGCCCACTTTGCGGACCAAAAAGGCTGGATTAGCGACCAAGTTGGTGATTTTGATCCTTTTACTGGCGGTATCTTTGGCGTTGGTGTCGGTACGTACCCAGATGCAGACCGCCCAGAAGGAACTGGAGGAGCTGGAGATGCAGATAAGGAGCCAGACCGAGATCAACGCCGGGTTGGAAGAGGGCATCACAAACAGCGGCGATCCAGAAAAGCTCGTTGATATCGCAAGGGAGCGGCTTGGCCTGGTGGAACCGGGAGAAAGAGTCTTTGCCAATACGAACAATTAAATAAATTTGGAGAGAGGAAAACACGTTTTTTATGGAGTTTGGAGTCGGTTCAATTCTGGAAGGTAAAGTTACCGGGATCACGAAGTTCGGCGCGTTTGTGGCCTTGCCGGAAAACAAGTCCGGGCTGGTACATATTTCGGAGATCGCCTATTCCTACGTCAATGATGTCCATGAGCATTTGCAGGAGGGGCAGCAGGTCAAGGTTAAGGTCATCAGCATTGATGATAACAACCGGATTAATCTGTCCATAAAAAAAGCAATGGATCCCCCACCGCGGCCCCAGAGCCGTTCTTTTGAACAATCGGCTCGTCCTAACAGCGGCCAGCCCGGTGGAAACCATCGTTCAGCCCATTCTTTTGGTGGATCCAGGCCAGCCCAAAGTAAGGGACCTGCGGATTTTGAGGATCAGCTTAAACAGTTTATGGCTTACTCGGACAGCAAACTCTCCGAGCTCCATATGACCGACCGCCGGGGAAACCGCCGGGGTGGTCGGAAGTAAGTGTAGTTTTGTAGGATAAAGATGGGGACACCAGGGTGTCTCCATCTTTAATTGATATATAGTAAAATATAATTGACAAATAGACGTATATCATTTACAGCATGGGCAAAGAAAAAGATGGTGTGTAGAATGGTGGAAAAAATAATTCTTGTTGTGGTATTGGTGCTGTGCGTGGTATTCTGGCTGGGGATGGACAAAAGATGTGGTTTCCTTATCTTAGGAACTATGGAGCTTTATGCTGCTAGGTATCGGAAGCGCAGGCTAGTGGAGGAAGGAGGCAAGGGACATGGGGAATAATATCGTCTTTCCGATGTTGTTTCTGGGATGTATATTGTTAACAATGACACCCGCCTATGCGGCTCTTTATATTGATAAAAAGAAAAGCGGGAAACGTGAAGAACCTTCCCAGGACATCCCCATGTATGATGAACGGCAGAAGCAGGCACACCTGAGGGCCTGCGCCAGTGCCCTGTTTACCCTGATCATTTACCTGGCCTTGTGGGCAGTTCTGGATCTGGTGGGTGACTGGGGGTGGACGAAGGACTTGGTCTCTCTGAGCGCAAGTGGAGCGGGACTGGCCGGCCTGGTATGGTATATTGACTGTACACTCCACGATGCTGTGGAAGGGTGGAACAAACGGAGGGGATTTATACAGGTCATGCTGGGCCCTATGCTACTTTGGTTCAACGCCTTCTGGAAGGGGGAGGGTGCACCGGCAGTGTGGATTGTTAGTATAAGTGGGGCAGCTACCTGGGGGATTGTCAGCTTATATGTAAACCGGAGGAACAAGCGCCGGATGGTGGAAACAGAAGTCGGAGGCCAAGCGGTCTTAGGAAGACAAATTAAATCCTCAA
>JAZQMD010000153.1:0-1919 GCA_045543215.1 Oscillospiraceae bacterium | reverse complement strand
GGGGGGGGGGGGGGGAGGAAAGGGGTGAGGAGACAGCGGGGGTGGGGAGAGCCTGCTGATCACGGGTGATAGAGAGGGCCTCCAATATTGTCCCATCCACAGGGAGGGTGTCTTTAACTTCAAAGTAGGTGATGGTCACCCTGTCCCCAACATTGAGGATAACCGCCAGCGCATGATCGGCTGGATTGATTCGGCAGAAGTCTTCATTCCCTTCCAGTCGGAGAAAGTAATAGGAATCTCCGTTCATAACGGCAGTACGGATTTCTGCAATGATACCGGAAAGAGAGGCTGTTGGCATCTCCTCCTGGGTGGTGATACCCTTGTTGGCAAGCAGCGCCAGGTAGGTAGCTTCGCATTCTGCTGGGGTGGAGCCGGTGGCCACCAGCTGGTATTGAGAGACGTTAACCATAGCGTACTGCTTTACGAGCTGGGAGGCATCCTTCAGGGACATAAAATAGGTTGGCTCGCCTCCTACATTGAGCAGGAGGGGGAAGGTGGACTGGTAACCCAGGTCCTGGACTACACCCTCAGCGGAATCCTGAGCGGATTGTTCAATGGCGCCGCCGATTGCGTAGTAAGTGGTCTGTTTGGTGCGCTGATTAGATAGAAGGAAGCCAACATTGGACTCGTCACTGGATACTGAAGTAACACCGGTGTACATATATACGTCATCATTCATAGCAATATAGTTGTAACCATCGGTAGTAACGGTAACATCCTTTTGTCCAAAGATGGAGTTAAAAAAGCCGTTAACAAAGGTGCCGTGGTAATCATACTGTTGCATAATTAGGTCAGCGAGGTACACCCGGTCTACCCAGCTTGGAATCTCTTGGGCGGCATAGTAGGTGCTCTCACCAGTGATGGCATCCATGAGAACGGCACCATCGATATCAGTGCCGCCAAACAGGCCGATGGTCTTAACCAGCTTGGGGCATACCCACCAGGGACGGCCGTTTTCATCAATTTCAAAGGTAGGCTCGGAGAACATAAAAGTTGGATATTGGAAACGGAGGTGGCGCATAAGATTTCGGTTGAAAAGCTCGGAGGGGGAGTACCGGATGCCCTCCAGGTCTAGGCCGGACAGGCGGATTACACTAACCTCCTGGGTGACCATATCCACAGTAATATAGGCGGGCAGGCCGTTTGCGCGATTGTTGAGCCATTTGAAGAAATCCCCATAGGTGAGATAGGTAACCCGTACGGGACGGCCTTGATAGTTAATTTGGGTGTAGGCATCAGAGACTTCAAATTGGCTGACCAGATCGGACAGCTCGCCCAGTCTGCGATCACCTAGCCGCCGGGCGGAGCCTTCATCCAGCATGGGAATTTCATCGTAGGAGACCTGTGCAATGTCAGTGGAGAAATTGCCTGTCTCGACCTGGAGTAGGTCACGGTAGGCGGCGGCGCGGAACAAGGGTATGGAGGCCACATAGCCTATGATCCAGATAAAAATGAGGCCGGCAGCCAATAAGGCGGCAGGAAGGCACTGGCTTTTAAGAAATTTAAAGTAGGCGCTGGCCCCGCCATCTTGAAGATTAAGGCCGGAAGTAAACAGAGCGCACAGGGAATAGACAACACATAGTAACAGCAAAAATACATAGAAATCTGAGGTGTGTAGGTTGATAGCGGGGAGGGTGAAGTAAAAATACAATGCAGCAAAGACAAGGGTGATGACAAGACTGAGTATAATTTTTCCAAATTTTGATTTTGGGCCATAGCCCTTTTTTGCATGCTCCATAAATGGCTCCTTTACAATATTTGGGAAGTTTAAGTAGGATTAGTATAGCCGATTTTTATAAATAGGTCAATGGAAATAGGTGCGGACGAGTGGAGAATGCCTCTAAACATTAATGATCCCTTTGACTCTGCTATCAGTGCATAGATAAAAGAGTACCGTAGAATTAATGCTTGACAATTCG
>JAZQMD010000152.1:0-21400 GCA_045543215.1 Oscillospiraceae bacterium | reverse complement strand
CTGTTTCTCATGGGACTACGAATGAGAACTTTCAATAGAGAGTGTTATAGGGGCATAATTGTTAAGACTGTTATAAAAATAAAATTAAGAGAAAGGTGACCCGGGTATGGCGGTGTGTCTATTGTAAGCGGGAGGAGTGCTTATAACAGAGTATAGTTTCCGCACAGGTGGGCGTATTGCGTCTTGCGATATGCTTACAGTTGACAAGAAGTCCTGATGGAAAAGGTGCTTATTACTAATTTACTCCCCGCACAACTCCACTATAACCTGGGAAAAGATTTTGGCTGATACCATTAAATGATCGATACAGGCCCGTTCATTTGCACCGTGAAGGTGGGTGTCAAAGCCGGGGAGGTAGCAGCCGAAGGCTACCCCACCGGGTATGTCATGGACATAGGTAGCTCCGCCAGTGGTGAGGCATTCTCCTCGCAGCCCGGTATAGTTCTCATAGCATGTTAAAAGGGTGCGCACGAAGGGAGAATCGGCAGGAGTGTGATGAGGGGGAGACATCTCTCCGACTAGGGTGAAGCCCCGGTCAGTGAAGGCTGCTTGGGCCACATGGGAACAATTCGCCTTGGTGGCGCAGATGGGGACTCGGGCATCAAACCGTCCTTTCAGGCCCGTAGGATTTATTTCCAGAAGGGTGAAGGCGAGGGTAAGGTTTTGGGATATCTCATCCGCTTGAGCAATGCCTAATGCCTTGCCTGAGTAGTCCCCATGGGGAAGGAGGGCAAGCAGATCTTGAATGGCTTTTGACGCACCACCGTTGAGAGGGAGCCGATTTAAAAGGGTGAGTAGGCCGGTGATAGCGTTCACACCCCCTTGGGGCCAGGCGGCATGGGACCCTACTCCCTTGGCGGCGATGTGGGTAAGGCCGTTTTGCTCAGTGAGAGTAAAGCTTACACCGGTCTGGTCGGTTACAGCGTCTGCCTCGGGTCGGATGAGGTCGGGTAACAGTCCTTCTACAGCACAGTCTGCGTCCCCAGGTAGGATGTTGATACGAATCCCGCCGTGGAGCCAGACCAGCCTGGGCAGGGAGGCATCCTCTTCCCAGGATTTGGTGAAAATTGGCTTGTAGTCCCCTTTTTCTACATTAATCACGGGGAAGCCGGAGTCAGGGGTAAAGGAATGGGGCGCATAAGGATTACGAGAGAAGTAATATGCAAGATCGGCAGAGCCACTTTCCTCGTCAGTGCCCATAATGACCCGGACATTGGCCTTCATGGGTAGATTTAGCTCCTTCACGCACTTAAGGGCAAGTAGGGCGGCTATGATGGGGCCTTTGTCATCATCAGTTCCTCGGCCGTAGATGCAGCCGTCCACCACCTTGGGTTCATAGGGACTGGTTACCGTCCATCCTGTGCCTTCATCCACTACGTCCAAGTGGCCAAGTATATGGAGCATTGTCTCTTTATTATTGAGGTCGGCAGTACCTACATAGCCGTCGTGATTGAGAGCAGTCAAACCCCACTCGCCCACAATTTCAAGGGCTTCTCTAAGGGCGGCGGCGGGGCCAGGACCAAAGGGGGCGTCGGGAGCAGCCTCTCCTTTCACGCTGCGGATGGATACTAGGCGGGAAACTGCCTGGGTGAGTAGGGACTGCTTGTCGGCAAACCAGGCTTCGATCTGCTGTTGATATTTCATGGAGAGCCTCCTTCTGCGTAGCTGGAGTTATGATTCTGGGCCAGCTCGCCGAGATATTTATAGACGGTGTACCGGGACACTCCAAGGCGATGGGCCACATAAGGAACGGATTTACGGTAAGAAAAAGCGTTGTTTTGTTCTAAAAGAGTCATAATTTTTATCCGTTCTTTCTTAGATAGGGCGGATGGAGGTTTACCAATTGTAGCTACGCATTGCTCGAAGAGCTCAGAGAGCTGGCGTGAGTCCCCCTCCTGCCAAAGGGCAGAGCTCAAGTCGGCTTCAGCATTCATCAGGTCTACCAAGGTGCGGTTGGCATGTACCAGGGCAGAGTAATCAAAGTTGATGCCAAGACCAAGGTTGTAGTTCTGGCCTATGAGGTGGAAAGTAGAGCTTTTGATCTGCCGGCCGTCTGGAGTGGTGGCGGCTAAGTTTACAAGATCGGTGATGGAGGCATTCTCATCGAGCGCACGTTCAGTGCCCAGCACATCCAGGGTGGAGCCAACGTTCCGGCCGGATACATGGCCGTTATAAATGGTCAGAATGGGATGATTTGGATCAGCCATATCGTGGACCAGCGTCTCGCAGGAGGAGCCAAACATCTGGGCGATGCCCTTGGCAGTACGATCCAGAAATTCCAATGCTTCGTCTCGGGTCATGATATCCCTCCTTACAGTTTGTCAACTTAATATGTATTGTACGCGGTTTTGAAAGAAAAGCAACCCCAGGCGTTAGAAGGCCACCAGGGATTGCTTTATCTTTATCGATCCAGAAATCTGGATAAAAATTCTTGAGTACGCTGGTTTTTGGGCTGACCAAAAATATCTTTTGGGGGGCCCTCTTCTGCAATAAGACCGTCAGCCATAAAGACTACGTGGTTGGATACGTCCCGGGCAAAGGCCATCTCGTGGGTGACCACCAGCATGGTCATTCCCTGATGGGCCAGATCCTGCATGACGGAGAGTACTTCTCCTACCATCTCTGGATCCAGAGCGGAGGTAGGCTCGTCAAAGAGGAGAACCTCTGGCTCCATGGCAAGGGCCCGGGCAATGGCTACCCGCTGTTTCTGACCACCAGAGATCTGCCGGGGTTTGGCATTAATGTAGGGGGCCATGCCAACCTGTTCCAAGTACTTCATGGCCGTGGCCCTGGCCTGCTCCTTTTGTTTTTTTAGAACCTTGGTCTGCCCCACCATGCAGTTTTCCAGTACGGTCATGTTGCTAAACAGATTAAAGGACTGGAACACCATGCCAACCTTGGTCCGATAGTCAGAGGCCCTAATGCCTTTTCCTGTTATAGGGGAACCATGGAACAAGATCTCCCCGGAGGTGGGAGTCTCCAACAGGTTGATACACCGCAACAGGGTGGATTTGCCCGAACCGGAGGATCCAATGATGCTAGTTACATCCCCTGGGGAAACAGTAAAATCGATGTCCCGTAATACAACGTTAGAGCCGAAGGCCTTGGACAGATGGCACACCTGTAAAATTGCTTCACGCATATCAGCGATCCCCCCTTATACTGCCATTCCGGTTTTTAAGGGATTGCCGCAATCGATCCCGGTATTCCTTACTGTGTTCATCAAAGGGGGTACCTCGATCCGGGTGATTATAAGTGCCAGCGGCCATGGTGAGCTGGTCAATCTGTACCAATTGGTAGCTATCTGCCCCATCCAGCCTTCTCTCCACCCAGCGCAGGAGGAAGGATGCCGCCAGAGTTAGACAAAGATAACCTGCCATTTCAATGGCGGCGGAGGGAAAGTACATGTTGTTTAATCCTACAATATTACGGTGTTGGGCAAAAAAGTCAATGAAACCAATGACGAACATAACAGAAGTGTCTTTGATGTTAATAATAAAGTTGTTACCGATTTGAGGAATAATATTACGCAACGCCTGGGGCAGGATTACAGAGGTCATGGTCTGCACATGGGTCATACCAATGGCCTTAGCCCCTTCGGTCTGACCGGGATCGATAGAGATGATACCGCCACGCACTGATTCGGCCATGTAGGCTCCAGTATTGATAGAAACAACGATGAGAGCAGCCATCCACATGCCCCCATTGCCCTTAAAAGCGATTTGCCCATCCGTGAAATAAGGTAAACCGAAGTAGATGAATACTGCCTGGAGTACCATGGGGGTGCCGCGGAAGACTTCTACATATACTCGAACTACTAAACGGACCAATTTTAGGAGAAAGCGTTTGGCAGGCGGGTCGTTGGGGACGTAGGGGATGGTATTTAAAATTCCGCAGGCCAGACCAATGAGACAGCCGATAAAAGTTGCTGTCACAGCCAGAATGAGTGTGTTGCGTACGCCGGTGAGGTAGGCTGGTGCATGAGCAGCCCAGAGACGGGCAACGTCATGGAGCAGTTCAACAAGTTTGTCCACGGAGGAAACACTCCTTTCCGTAGATTAAATCTCAGGCTGGATGGCAATTGCCTCGTCCATCAGGGCATTGAAGTCTGCCTCAGTCATGGTAGAGAGTACATCGTTGACAGCGGTCTGAAGAGAGGTGTTGCCCTTGACCACAGACATGCCGATGTTTATATTTTCAGCCCGTATCTCCTCAGACTCAAATTGGAAATCTCCGTCAGTGCCAGAGAAGTTGAGTACAACCAGGTCAGAATTTTTGGCTGCAGCTCCATTGGCGGTGGGAAGATCGGTACAAATAAAGTCTACTATACCGCTTTCCAGGGCCATAATCATGGCATTGGAAGTTTCGGCCGGGGACTGAATATCGGCATTGGTAATCTGGGGCAGACAGGAGTCATACCAGATGGTACCCGACTGGGCTGTGCAGGTGCCGGAGAGCTGATCGATACTGGTGGCAGCAGCCAATGGGCTATCCGCTTTGGTGACGCAGACGATATTGGCATAATAATAGGGGCCTGCCATATCTACCTCAGCCATGCGCTCAGCGGTCATAGACTGGCCGGCAATTGCTATGTCAATAATGCCAGCGTTAAGAGCAGGGGTTAGTCCACCCCACTCCAGGGCCATGATTTCCAACTCCCAACCGTTTTCTTCACAGATTTTTTTGGATATCATGACATCATAGCCGTTGGCATAGGAACCAGGGTTATTAGAAATGGGCACCGCCCCATTGGAGTCATTTATCTGGGTCCAGTTATAGGGTGCGTACTGGCACTCCATACCAACGGTGAGTACTCCGTCCTCTACGCCGGGGATAGCCAGCTGCTGAGAAGGTTGATTCAAAGGATCCCCAGATGGTTGGGCAGCGGAGTCTGGGGCAGTAGGTGAGGACTGCCCGCCGCCGCATGCGGTGAGGGCTAGGGAAAGCACACCGGCTAGGAGCAGAGTAAAGGTTCCTTTTTTCATTGCGAGTATACCTCTTTCTTTTTCTTTCGATGTTTTTTTAATATTCAAATAAAAAGAAAAAACCATGAACTGTTTTTATCACATTCATGGCGGTACAAGGGCAGATCCCTAGTAAGACCATGATAGCGCTTCACAAAATATTGTGACAGTCCGTTACATTTTTTGCAACGACCCAGGGAAGAAGGTTGGGCAGACCGGGCTTCCCTTCGGCGGCAACACCTTTCCCGGGGGACTGATGCCCGATCCCTTTTCCGGTACTCATCGTAGCCGCGCCTCTATCATAGCAATTTAGTTTGCAAGCATCCTACCACCAAGCCGCATATTTGTCAAGGGTATTTAATGAGTTTAATCGGGAGTTGCTTTCTGATTTTTATAAGTTTTATTTGGGAAAACAAAGGTGCCGGGAGGAAAACTCCCGGCACCCTATCATAAATTTAGATAAATTTACTTGTGATCTACACTGTACATATGGCGGATGAGATCGAGGACTTTGTTTGAGTAGCCCATCTCATTGTCGTACCAAGAAACTACTTTTACAAAGGTGTCGGTAAGGGCAATGCCAGCCTTGGCATCAAAGATAGAGGTACGGGGATCGCTGAGAAAGTCGGAGGAAACTACATCCTCATCGGTGTAGCCCAGTACACCCTTGAGTTCACCCTCGCTGGCCTTCTTCATAGCGGCACAGATTTCGTCATATTTGGCAGGCTTAGCCAGATTGACAGTCAGATCCACCACGGATACATCCAGAGTGGGCACACGCATGGACATACCGGTGAGTTTGCCGTTAAGCTCGGGGATGACCTTGCCTACAGCTTTGGCTGCACCGGTGGAGGAGGGAATGATGTTGCCAGAGGCAGCGCGGCCACCGCGCCAGTCCTTCTTAGAGGGACCGTCAACCGTTTTCTGGGTGGCGGTGACCGAATGTACGGTGGTCATCAGGCCGTCCACAATGCCGAAATTATCATGGAGTACCTTGGCAATGGGGGCAAGACAGTTGGTAGTACAGGAGGCATTGGAGACAAAGTTCATGTCGGAAGTATATTTATTCAGGTTGACACCACACACAAACATGGGGGTATCATCCTTGGAGGGAGCGGACAGGATGACCTTTTTAGCGCCAGCATCCAGATGGCCTTGGGCTTTCTCCTTAGTCAGGAATAGGCCGGTAGACTCAACCACGTATTCCACGCCAAGAGCGCCCCAGGGAAGCTCGGAAGGATTCATCTTGGCATAAAACATGACCTTCTTACCGTTGACGGTGATGGACTGGTCATCGTAGCTGATATCCCCGTCAAATTTGCCGTGCATGGTATCATACTTGAGCATGTAGGCCATATAGTCAGGCGTCATGCCGGGATCGTTAATGCCTAGAAATTCAATGTCCGGACTGTTGATGCCGGCGCGGAAAACCAATCGACCAATACGACCAAAACCATTGATGCCAATTTTAATGCTCATGGGGAATCCACTCCTTCTTGAAATTTTTCGGTTGGAGGACATGAATCCACGTACCTCCCGGAATTCTTGCGGCATTATTATAAACCATTCCCTCCTTCTTGGAAAGGGGGAAAATTAAGAAAATTATAGCGGATTATTAAAAAATTACAGCTACTTGTGAATATTGCTCTAGTCGTGCTATAATGGCTACATATATACCCTTTAATAGTAGCTCTATGGGGGGTCTGAGGGAGTCTTTGGTGGAGGTTCCATAGGTTGGTGGAGTCTCTTGCATATGGATAAAATTTACATTTTAATTTAGCTTAGGTAAGGGGCGGAAGAATTGATCGGTGCAAAAGGAGGCGGGAAGGTATACACTATTATATAAGGAGAGGAGGCAGGAGATATGAGGGAAGAACTGCCAAGCATACAGGTTAGAAAATTGGTCAGCCTGCTCAGGGAAGAACTCAATGAAATGATGGCCGCGGCCAACGAACTGGGGGGATTGCTGAGTATGAGCCCTAAGGAATTGGGGTATTTATCGGTAATTAACCGAGGGTTGTGTCGGCAGTTGCGGCTGGCCAGGCATCTGGATTTAGAGTGCCAGTTACATCTTAAGGATGAAATAAACCTGTCTTTGAAACCGGTGGATCTGGTAGAGCTTTGCCGGGAGCTTACCGCTCAGGTTAAAAGCATAGTTGGTATACTGCAGGTACGTATAGATTTTCAAACTAATCTTTTGGAGCTGGTGACCAACGCCGACAGGGCCCGACTGGAGGATATGTTGCTTTTTCTGATTTCAAATGCAGTGAAGGCAGTAGGGACGGACGGAGATATTCTGCTGACTTTGGAAAAACGGGGAGGCCGTGCAATCCTTATGCTTGCGGATAACGGTGGTGGACTGAGTAGCGCTGCCAAAGCGGGATTTTTCGGTCTGGAGGAGGAAAACCAGCTGTCTGAGGAGATCAGTATGGGCATGGGGCTGCCTCTGGCGCGGAAGATTGCCGGCCTACACGGGGGGCTTATTATTGCCGATAGTCATGGGGAAGAGGGGACGCTGTTTGCTGTTTCCTTAGAGATCCGGGAACCAGGGGCTGCGGAGGAGTTCCACAGCCGAAGACCTCCGATTTATGAAGA
Source organism: Oscillospiraceae bacterium (assembly GCA_045543215.1). Lineage (GTDB taxonomy): Bacteria > Bacillota > Clostridia > Oscillospirales > Oscillospiraceae > DXYV01. The sequence continues at coordinate 13,841 of JAZQMD010000152.1, read as the reverse complement.
GAGCTGGAACAAAGTGTTGGTGGAGTTGTCAGATTGTCTCCCCGCCAAATCATTTATTCCGGAGGAGTTGGATGGATGAATCAAATAATCAACGGCCGCCGTTATGTAAAACTTCTGATTCCTATGCTGGTCTTTTCACTGGTGTGGGTAATTCTTGGCTTTTTTGTGGATACGCCTGAAAATGTATTGAGCGGCCTGTGGACTGTTTTTCTCAGTGATGATATGCTTATTACAGACTATATGGCGACGGTGGGGCCGGGAGCAGCTTTTGTTAACGCCGGGATGGTATGTCTAGTTAGCCTGGTGTTGCTCTACTTTTCTAAAGACCCAATCAATGGCTTCACCATAGTTGTGATGAGTCTGATGGCTGGCTTTTCGCTGTTTGGAAAGAATCTGGTCAATATTATACCTATTATTATGGGAACCTTTATTTATGCAAAGGTAGTGAAGGAACCGTTTTCAAAATATGTGACTGTGTCTCTACTGGCTACATCCTTGTCGCCTATGGTAAGTTTTTTGGCCTTTCATGAGCAGGCGCCTATGCCGTTGGTAGCCGTCCTTATGGGGATGTTGATCGGTTTTGTGATGCCTTCTCTGGCGGCCTATACTTTCCGAATCCAGAATGGTATGAATCTATATAATGCCGGGTTTGCCTGCGGTGTGCTGGGCATGATCCTGGTGCCGGTGCTCACAGCCATGGGGCACGGGCCTAAGTCGGTGCTTTTTTGGGCGACAGGGTACAACGTGCCGATTGGAATTGCCTTGGTCGTGGTATGCTTGGGACTTATTGTTTATGGGGCCATAGCCGGTGGGAGTGACGCTTGGAAGCGGTATTGGACAATGCTACATACATCGGGTCGGCTACCCTCTGATTATCTGCGTGCCTTTGGCATCCATACTGTGTGTATCAACATGGGGGTCAATGGATTGGTGTCGGCTTCCTATATCATGGCGGTGGGAGGTGACCTGAATGGGCCCACGATGGGAGGGATTATCACAGTTATGGGGTTTTCTGCCTACGGAAAACATGCCTTCAACATTATTCCCGTCATTCTGGGCGTATTGGTAGGTAATATGATAAACAGCGTTCCCATAGATAACCCTACCATGCAAATCGGCGGGTTGTTTGGAACTACACTGGCCCCCATTTCCGGTGTGTTTGGTTGGCCCTTCGGTGTGCTGGCCGGATTGCTTCATTCCTCTGTGGTTCTTCGTTCGGGAGCTGCCCTGGAAGGGATGAATCTATACAACAATGGTTTTTCAGGTGGATTGATTACCATCGTGCTCTACCCGGTTATTACAGCGATCTTTAGGCGGCGTAAACCCTCACTCCAGGAAGAGGAGTTTTATGATATCTTTGAGGAGGACAGCCCCATTACAGCTCAGGATCTTCCAGGTGACAGTGAGGATAGCAGGTGACAGGCATTCTCCAGGCTTAAAGAGCGCATCGTGCTTTTGTAATACGCGTGTAGTGCGTGCTTTAAAACAACATCCAAGAGATAGATATAAACTTCTCGCAGGGAAAGAAAGGGAGACATCGCAGTAGTAAAATACCTGATACCTGAAAAATATGTTGACATTAAAGTTTTTCTTTGGTATGATTTTAAAGTGCCTTTTTAGGGCGCAGTTTGCGATGATGCGGGAGATTGCTCGCAAAGCGAGGTAACTTCCGCGGAGTATGTCCGTAATCGGGCGGCTGAGAGATCTGTGCACTCGTATATCGGTCTGCATGGGTGAAACCGGCCTGCTTTGAGCCGGTTTCTTTCATGCCAGAAGATGATACGCACGAACACGTGTACAGAAAATTCTCTCACCCGTACGAAGCGAGAGGTCAAGCTGTTAAAGTAAAGTATAGTGTGTTTTTTGTCTGCTTCTCTACCAAGTCTACGGCAGTGAGTGATAAGGGGGTAGAAGCGTGGCGAAGAAAAACTATGGAGTTGTTTTGGCAGCGAGACAACAGGACCTCTGCGGGACGCTTGATGTATGAGGTGTCCGCAGCCCAACGTCAACTTCGTATGTTTGTTAAGGAGGAAAAACCATATGGCAGCCCAGAAAGAAATGATCCGCATCCGTCTCAAGGCCTATGATCATCAGCTCATTGACCAATCCGCTGAGAAGATCGTGGAGACCGCCAAACGTAACGGCGCCCAGGTGTCTGGCCCCATCCCTCTTCCCACCAAGAAAGAAGTGGTCACAATCCTGCGTGCTGTTCATAAATATAAGGACTCCCGTGAGCAATTTGAGCGTCGCACCCATAAGCGTTTGATCGATATCATGAAACCCAGCGCCAAAACTGTGGAAGCGTTGATGTCCCTGGATCTGCCTGCTGGCGTGGATATTGAGATAAAATTGTAATCGTTCAGCTTTTGCTGTGTCAGGGGTTTCCGTACACGTGGCATTGTTTGCGGTGACCTTGCTGGGCAAAGGAATTTGGATGGTTTGGGTGTGATTGAAATAAATTTTTTGAACCCACTGCCTGTCGCCTTAATAGAGATAGGCGGGTCAAGTTGATCGAGCAATGACAGTTTGATGGTCAACTCGCTCAACCAATAACCTTAAATAAGGAGGAAACAAACGATGCAAAAGGCCATTATCGGCAAAAAGATCGGCATGAGCCAGATCTTCGATGAGGCTGGTCATGTCATCCCGGTCACCGTCATCCAGGCGGGTCCTTGCACCGTAGTGCAGAAGAAGACCGAGGAGAAGGATGGCTATAACGCGATCCAGCTTGGTTTTGATGAGGTCCCCGAGCGCAAGCTCTCCAAGCCTGAGGTGGGCCATCTGAAAAAGGCTGGCGGCAAGATGCTGCGCACGCTCAAGGAGTTTAAGTTGGATAATGTGGATGAACTGAATGTGGGCGATGAAATCACCGCGACCACCTTTGCCCCTGGTGACCGGGTGGACGTGACTGGTGTGAGTAAGGGTCACGGTTTCCAGGGTGTAGTTAAGCGCTGGGGTGCCCACGTGCAGAAGAATACACACGGTGGTGGCCCTGTCCATCGTCATGCCGGTTCTATGGGTTCCAGTACCGATCCCTCTCGTATCTTCAAAGGGAAGATCGGTGCCGGTCAGATGGGTAATGAGCAGATTACCGTTATGAACCTGGATGTAATTCAGGTAGACGAAGAACTGGGGGTCATCGCTGTGCGCGGTGCGGTTCCTGGACCTAAGGGCGGCGTAGTTGCTCTACGCAGCAGCGTCAAGCGTATGGTCGAGAAGAAGGGCTCTGATGGATCTGGTCGTGTCAATCCTCAGAAGGCTTCTGCCCGCGTCAATCCTCAGAAGGCTTCCGCCCGGAATAAGTAAGAAAGGAGAGATACCAAAATGCCTAAGGCAACTGTTGTTAACATGTCCGGCACCAAGGTCGGTGAAGTGGAGCTCTCCGAAGCTATTTTCGGGATCGAGCCGAATCAGTCAGTGGTTCATGACGTGGTCAAGAATCACCTGGCCAATTGTCGTCAGGGCACCCAGTCTGCCCTGACTCGGGCTGAGGTTTCCGGCGGTGGCCGTAAGCCATGGCGTCAAAAGGGGACTGGTCGGGCGCGTCAGGGTTCTACCCGGGCCCCCCAGTGGACCCACGGCGGCATTGTATTTGCCCCCAAGCCACGGGACTATAGCTACACTTTAAATAAGAAGGTGCGCCGCCTGGCGCTTAAGTCCGTCCTGTCTGATAAGGCACTTCAGGGCAAGATCATTGTAGTAGATGATCTCTCCTTGAGTCAAATCAAGACCAAGGCAATGAACGCTTTTCTTCGCACCGTTGAGGCGGGCAAGGCTGTCGTAGTTACCAATGAGGTTAATGAAAATGTGGTTAAATCCGCCCGGAATATTCCCGGCGTGGTTACCACGACTGCCAAACTGTTGAGCGTATACGACATTGTAAACGCCCAGACCTTCATTGTGGATAAGGCGGCACTTGCAACCATTGAGGAGGTGTTCGTGTAATGAAGACCGCTTACGACATTATCAAGCGCCCCATCATCACCGAGCAGTCCATGGCCGAGACCGCCAACAAAAAGTATACCTTTGAGGTGGCCAAGGATGCCAATAAGATCGAGATTGCCAAGGCGGTGGAAGAGATCTTTGGCGTGAAGGTGGCGAAGGTTAACACCCTGAATATGCAAGGCAAAGCCAAGCGGGTGGGACGTTTTCCCGAGGGGCGCCGGGCCAGCTGGAAGAAAGCGATGGTTACCCTGACCGCCGAGTCTAAGACCATCGAGTTCTTCGAGGGTATGGTGTAAGGAGGAAACTAAAATAATGGCTATTAAGACTTATAAGCCCACGACACCCTCCCGTCGCCATATGACGGTGTCTGCTTTTGAGGGTATCGACAAGAAGGCAAAGCCGGAGCGCAGCCTGGTTGAAATTCTGAAAAAGCACGCAGGCCGTAACAGCTATGGTCGCATTACCGTCCGTCATCGAGGCGGTGGAAATAAGCGTAAGTACCGCATCATAGACTTCAAGCGCGATAAGCTGGGTACAGCTACTGTCTTGCGTTTGGAATATGACCCTAATCGTTCGGCCAACATTGCTCTGATCCAATATGAGGATGGAGAGAAACGTTATATTCTGGCTCCTGTTGGTCTGAAAGCCGGTCATATTATCATGACTGGGCCTGAGGCTGATATTTTACCTGGAAATGCCCTTCCTATTTCCAAGATTCCGGTGGGTGAGATGATCCACAATGTGGAGCTTTATCCCGGTAAGGGTGGCCAGCTGGTTCGTTCGGCCGGTGTGGCTGCCCAGCTTATGGCCAAGGAAAATGGTATGGCTCAGGTGCGTCTACCCTCCGGTGAGGTGCGCTATATCCGTGAAGAGTGCCTGGCTACCATTGGGCAGGTGGGCAATACCGATTGGGGCAACATCCACATCGGTAAGGCCGGCCGTAAGCGCCATATGGGATGGCGGCCCACCGTGCGTGGTTCGGTTATGAACCCCAATGACCACCCCCATGGTGGTGGTGAGGGTAAATCTCCCGTAGGACGTCCCGGCCCGGTGACCCCCTGGGGTAAGCCGGCCATGGGATATAAGACCCGCAAGAAGAAAAACCGTACCGAGAAGTTTATCGTGAAACACCGTAATAGCAAGTAAGGAGGTCGTAAAACAATGAGCAGAAGTGTAAAGAAAGGCCCGTTTTGCGCCCCCGAGCTGCTGAAACGAGTCGATGAGATGAATAAAAGTGGGGATAAGAAGGTTCTCAAGACCTGGAGCCGTGCCTCTACCATTTTCCCCTCTTTTGTGGGCCATACCTTTGCTGTCCACGATGGCCGCAAACATGTTCCCGTGTACGTTACTGAGGATATGGTTGGTCACAAGCTGGGTGAATTTGCCCCCACCCGGACTTTTAAAGGCCATGCCGGCAGTAAGACTGGCAAATAAGGGAGGAGAGAGATAACATGGAAGCCAAAGCGATTTTGAGATATGTGCGTATCTCCCCCCGTAAGGTGGGCATCCTGTGCGATCTGATTCGTGGTAAGACTGTTAAGCAGGCAGAGGCCATTTTGTCCACTACTTCTAAAGCTGCCTCTGAGCCCTTGCTCAAGCTGGTGAAGAGCGCCGCTGCCAACGCCGAAAACAATCACGGCATGGATCCTGAAAAGCTTTATGTGGCCTTTGCCCTGGCCGATCCCGGCCCCATCATTAAGCGCTTTATGCCTCGGGCCCAGGGGCGCGCCTACCGCATTAATAAGAGGACTTCCCACATCACTGTGGTATTGAAAGAAAAGGAGGCCAGGTAATATGGGACAGAAAGTCAATCCCCACGGTCTCCGTGTGGGCGTTATCAAAGACTGGGATTCCCGCTGGTACGCCAAAGACGAAAAGGTCGGCGACCTGTTGGTAGAGGACTATAATCTGCGCAAGATGCTCAAAAAGCGGCTATATGCTGCGGGTGTGCCCCGTATTGAAATCGAGAGGGACAATGTTAAGGTGCGCATCTACGTTCACTGTGCCCGTCCCGGTATTATTATTGGCAAGGGCGGCGAGGAGATTGAAAAGCTGCGCGTAGAGTTGGAAAAGAAGCTTGGTAAGCCAGTGGCCCTTAATGTGGTCGAGGTGCGCAATCCCGATTTGGATGCCCAACTGGTGGCCGAGTCTATTGCCCAGCAGCTGGAGAAGCGCATTGCTTTTCGCCGGGCCATGAAGAACGCCATGGGGCGTGCTATGCGCACCGGTGCCCTAGGTATCAAGGTACAGGCCGGAGGCAGACTCAATGGTGCCGAGATTGCCAGGACTGAGCACTATCATGACGGAACGATCCCTTTGCAGACACTCCGCGCCGATATTGATTACGGTTTTGCTGAGGCTGCTACCACCTACGGTCGCATTGGCATTAAAGTTTGGATTTACAAGGGCGAGATTCTGACCCAGACCCTTCGCACCACCCCCCGTACCATTGACACGAAAAATTTCAAGGAGCGTGAACAGCGTCGCCGTCGCGATGACCGGGGGGGCCGCCAGGGGAGTTTTAACCGTCAGAGTGGTCCCCGCCAGGGTGGTCTCAACCGCCAGGGCGGCCTTAATAATAACCGTCCCGGCGGTCAGGGCGCACCCCGTCCCGCCGCGCCTAAGGAAGGAGGCGCCCAATAATGCTGCTGCCTAAGAGAGTAAAATATCGTCGTGTCCATCGAGGTCGTATGACTGGTAAGGCCACCCGTGGCAATACTGTCACCTACGGTGAGTGGGGCCTGGCTACAACAGAACCGGCATGGATAACTGGAAATCAGATTGAAGCGGCTCGTGTAGCTATGACCCGTCATACCAAGCGCGGCGGCAAGGTATGGATTAAGATTTTTCCCGATAAGCCCGTTACCTCTAAGCCACTTGGCACCCGAATGGGATCTGGTAAGGGTGCACCGGAGTATTGGGTGGCTGTGGTTAAACCTGGCCGTGTTATGTTTGAAATCGCCGGCGTTTCCGAGGAGGTCGCCCGCGAGGCGCTGCGTCTCGCTTCTCACAAGCTGCCTGTCAAGTGCAAGATTGTGAAGAAAGAGACCGCCCAGACCGAGAATGGTGGTGAATGAAGATGAAGGCTAACGAAGTCCGTAAGCTCTCTGGCACTGAGCTGGAGGCCAAGCTGGTCGAGCTGAAGAAGGACCTGTTCAATCTCCGTCTTCAGCACGCGACCAACCAGTTGGAAAATCCCATCCGCATTGCGGAGGTTAAAAAAGATATTGCCCGTGTGAAAACTATCCTGCGTGAGCAGGAAGGCCGATAAGGAGGAAGTAAACAATGGCTGAAGAAAGAACCTCTTCCCGCAAGACCAGAGTCGGCCTGGTTATCTCGGACAAGATGGATAAGACCGTGGTGGTAGCCATTGCCGACCGTGTGGCACACCCTTTGTACAAGAAGATTGTCAAGCGGACCTATAAGCTTAAAGCTCATGATGAGCAAAATGTCTGCGGCGTGGGAGATCGCGTCCGCGTGATGGAGACCCGCCCCCTGTCTAAGGAGAAACGCTGGCGTGTGGTGGAGATCCTGGAGAAGGCGAAATAAGGAGGTGCCAGTATGATTCAGGAAGAGACTTATTTGAAGGTCGCCGATAATACCGGCGCCAAAGAGATTAAAACAATTCGTGTGTTAGGGGGCTCTCATCGTAAATTTGGCAACATTGGTGATGTAATTGTCGCCTCTGTACGCAAGGCTGCCCCCGGTGGGCAGGTCAAAAAGGGTGAGGTGGTCAAGGCTGTAATTGTTCGCTCTGCCCGCGGCGTGCGCCGTCCAGATGGCAGCTATGTCCGCTTTGACGACAACGCTGCTGTCCTCATTAAGGAGGACAAAAATCCCCGTGGCACCCGCATCTTTGGGCCTGTGGCCCGTGAATTACGCGACAAGGATTATATGAAAATCCTGTCCCTGGCACCCGAAGTGCTATAAGGGGGTAGCGAGGTATGAAAACTATGAGCATCCGTAAAGATGACACCGTTATTGTCCTGTCCGGTAAGGACAAGGGTAAGCAAGGCAAGGTTTTATCTGTGGACCTCAAGGGCGGTAAGGTTATTGTGGAGAATGTAAATATGGTCTCACGTCATACTAAGCCGCGCCGTCCGGGTGAGGAGGGAGGCATCCTTCAGAAGGAGGCTCCTATCTATGCCTGTAAGGTTATGCGTGTGTGCCCCAAGTGCAGTAAGCCTACTCGGCCCGCACATAAGATACTGGCTGACGGTAAAAAGGTCCGCGTGTGCAAAAAGTGCAGCGCAGAAATCTGAGGGAGGAGGAGTAACAAATGGCTAATCCCAATTTAAAGGAAAAGTATGTCAAAGAAGTGGCTCCTGCTCTTATGCAGAAGTTTGGCTATAAATCTGTTATGCAAATTCCTAAGATTGACAAAATTGTGGTCAATTGTGGCTGTGGTGAGGCCCGGGATAACGCTAAGGTGTTGGAGTCCGTGGTTAATGACTTGGCTACCATTACGGGACAAAAGCCCATTATTACAAAAGCCAAGAAGTCGGTGGCTAATTTTAAACTGCGCGAGGGTATGCCCATTGGTGCTAAGGTTACTTTGCGCCAGAACAAGATGTGGGAATTCCTGGATCGCTTTTTTAACGTAGCTTTACCCCGGGTGCGTGATTTTAGAGGCATTAGTTCCAATGCTTTTGATGGTCGAGGAAACTACGCTGTTGGATTAAAAGAGCAACTAATCTTCCCTGAAATCGATTACGATAAAATTGACAAAATTCGCGGTCTGGATATTGTCATTTGTACTACCGCTAAGACCGACGAGGAGGCCAAAGAGTTGCTGGAGCTGCTCGGTGCCCCTTTCATTCGTAGTTAAGGAGGAGAAAGTATAATGGCAAAAAAGTCTATGATTAACAAGCAGAAGGCTGAGCCTAAGTTCTCCAGCCGGCGCTACAATCGATGCAAGATTTGCGGTCGTCCCCACGCATATCTGCGTAACTACGGAATCTGCCGTATTTGTTTCCGTGAGCTGGCTTATAAAGGCCAGATTCCAGGTGTCAAGAAAGCATCTTGGTAAGCTGGTTGGCACACTTGTTTTGTATTAGGATAGAATTCCAACCAAAAAAAGATTTGACCACTTTCCCGTGTGTGCGCGACAAAAATCGTCTTGTATGTAATTAAGAAATACTGTAAAATAAGGCGATTACGCTCCGCTGGAGAGGTAGATATGTCCCTGAAATAGGGAAAGGCGGATAATAGGTCGGGGGCGGTGCCTAAACCCCGATACCTTTCCGTCTGTACCGGGTTACCGGTAATTTTAAGCTAGGAGGTAGACCTCATGCAAATTACTGATCCCATTGCGGATATGCTTACTCGTATCCGCAACGCAAACAATGCCAAGCATGATGCCGTGGATATTCCGGCTTCTAATATGAAGAAGTCCATTGCCCAGATTCTACTGGATGAAGGCTATATTAAAAATTTTCAAATTATTAACGACGGTACCCAGGGTGTTATCCGTATTTCGCTCAAGTACAACAACCCGGGGAAAGAGAAGGTTATTACAGGCCTTCGCCGGGTGTCTAAGCCTGGTCTGCGCGTCTATGCTGGTGCAGAGGAGCTTCCACGGGTGCTCCGCGGCTTAGGTATTGCCATTGTATCCACTTCCAAGGGCATCATGACCGACAAGAGGGCCAGAGAGGCCCATGTTGGTGGCGAGGTCCTTGCATTTGTCTGGTAAGGAGGAAGTCGAATATGTCTCGTATCGGAAGAGCACCCATCGATCTCCCCGCCGGCGTGGATGTGAAGATTGATGGTCAGCACATTATTGTCAAGGGTGCCAAGGGCACTCTGGAGATGAATGTGCATCCCAATATTACTGTGACTCAGGAGGGTAATGTTATCCATGTTACCCGTCCCAACGATTTGAAGGAGAACCGCTCCCTCCATGGCTTGACCCGTAGTTTGGTCAACAATATGGTAATAGGCGCTCACGAGGGGTTTAAGAAGACCCTGGAGGTTAACGGTGTAGGTTACCGCGTTGCCCTGGAGGGTAAGAAGCTGGTTATGAATATCGGCTATTCTCATCAGGTTATTATGGAAGCTCCCGAGGGTGTTGCCATCGAGGTGCCAAATCCCAATCAAATTGTCATCAGCGGCGCTGATAAGCAGCTGGTTGGCCAATTCGCGGCAGAGGTGCGCGAAAAGCGCCCGCCTGAACCGTATAAAGGTAAGGGAATTAAGTATAGCGATGAGGTCATCCGTCGTAAGGTCGGTAAGACCGGTGCCAAGAAATAAGGAGGTGTGCCGAAATGATTAAAAGACCGAATACCAACGCTCAGCGTCTTCACCGCCATAAGCGTGTTCGCGGGAAAGTGAACGGCACGCCTGAGCGTCCCCGTCTGAATGTGTTCCGTAGCCAGACCAACATTTACGCTCAGATTATTGACGACACCAAGGGTGTTACGCTGGTCTGTGCATCTTCCCTTGAGAAGGGCTTTGAGGGGCCCGGTAGCAATGTTGAGGCGGCCAAGAAGGTGGGCCAGATGGTGGCCGAGCGAGCCAAAGCCAAAGGTATTGATACTGTGGTGTTTGATCGCGGCGGCTATCTCTATCATGGACGCGTTGCAGCGTTGGCCGAGGGCGCCCGTGAGGGCGGCTTACAGTTCTAAGGGAGGATTTTAAAATATGGCTAGATTTGAAAGAGAGCCCAAGGAATTTGTGGAGAAGGTCGTATCCCTCAACCGCGTCTCCAAGACTGTGAAGGGCGGCCGTGTCTCCAAGTTCTCCGCTCTGGTGGTAGTTGGCGATGAGAAGGGCAAGGTAGGCTTTGGCCTGGGGAAGGCTGCTGAGGTAGCTGAGGCGATTCGTAAGGGCATCGAGGACGCTAAAAAACATATGGTTAATATTACCCTTTCTGGCACCACTATTCCCCATGAGGTTATCGGTGAGTTTGGAGCCGGTCGGGTGTTGCTTAAGCCGGCCTCCGAGGGTACCGGTATCATTGCCGGTGGTCCCGTACGCGCTGTGATGGAGGCTGCCGGAATTAAGAATATCCGTGCAAAATGTCTGCGCTCTAATAATCCCCAGAACGTGGTTTCAGCCACTATGGAGGGATTGAAATCCCTTCGTGGCCCCATGGAGGTGGCCCGTATTCGGGGTAAGAGCGTGGAAGAAATCATCGGTTAAGGAGGCTCATGACTATGGCTAATAAAATTACCATTAAGCTCGTCAAGAGTCTGAACGGCCGTATCGCCAAGCATAAGGCGACCGCCGAGGCCTTGGGTTTGCGTACGATTGGGGACGTAACTGTCCAGCCTGATAATGCAGCTACCCGAGGTAAGATTGCCAGTATCGGTTACCTGATTGAAGTAACCGAGCAGGCCTAAGGAGGTATCAGACATGAATTTGCATGAACTCTCTCCGGCCGCCGGCTCTACCCGTCCGGTCAAACGTAAGGGACGAGGTATCGCTTCCGGTAATGGCAAGACCGCTGGAAAGGGACACAAGGGCCAGAAAGCCCGTTCCGGTGGCGGTGTGCGCGTTGGTTTTGAGGGCGGTCAGATGCCTCTGACCCGCCGCGTACCAAAGCGTGGATTTAACAACATCTTTGCAAAACCCCTGGAAATTATTAATGTGGCTTCTTTGGATAAATTTGAGGATGGGGCAACTGTGAATGTTTGTGATCTTTTGGAAAAGGGTATTCTTTCCAAGTGTGAGTACGGCGTAAAGGTTTTGGGTAACGGCGAAATTAGTAAGAAGCTGACTGTCCGGGCCAATTCTTTTTCTGCCAACGCCAAAGAGAAGATCGAAAAGGCAGGCGGGAAAGCCGAGGTGATCTGACATGATCCAGACCATCCGCAATGCATGGAGGGTGGCTGAGTTAAGAAACAAGCTATTGTTTGTAATCTTTGCATTGCTTATTTTCCGCTTGGGTTCTGCTATCCCCGTTCCTTTTATCAACACAGAGCTGCTTTCCAGCTATATGACCAGCCAGTCTGCCACCATTTTTGGACTAATTAATGTGATGAGTGGCGATGCCTTTGCCCAGGCTACTGTTTTTGCTTTGGGCATTCAGCCCTATATCAATGCTTCTATTATTATCCAGCTGCTTACCATTGCCATTCCGGCGCTGGAGCAGATTGCCAAAGAAGGCGGTGAAGAGGGCAAGAAGAAAATTGCGGCTATTACCCGCTATACCACCGTGGGCATTGCTCTGCTTCAGGGGTTTGGCTATTATAGCTTAATCCGTAGTTATGACGGTATCCTGGCAGATGAATCAATCTGGGCTGCTGTGGTAATCGTCTTGGCCTTTGTAGCTGGCTCTTCCTTTGTTATGTGGCTGGGAGAGCAAATCACCGAGTTCGGTGTGGGAAATGGAATCTCCATTATCCTCTTTGCCGGTATTATTTCTGGGGTGCCTCAGGTGGTATCCTCCATGATTACCGGTGTGACCAACTGGGCCGATGGAGTTACCGGAGAGGGTGTAATAACGCTCCATCCCGTGTTTGTCCCTTTTATTGTGGTAGGAATCCTTCTGTTGGTAGCTTTTATCGTATTTATTACCAATGCTGAACGGCGCATCCCTGTCCAATACGCCAAACGTGTGGTGGGCCGGAAAATGTACGGTGGACAGTCCAGCCATATTCCTATGAAGGTGAATATGTCCGGTGTGCTACCTGTTATCTTTGCTCAATCCATTGCATCTTTGCCAGCGACCATTGGTATGTTTGTGCCCAGTGCGCAGACTGAAGGCTCTGGCTGGCACACTTTCCTGAAGGCCTTTGATTCCACCGGCCTATTTTACAGTGTGGTATATGTGTTGCTCATCGTGTTTTTCAGCTATTTTTATTCCACCATCCAGTTTGACCCCGTGGAGGTATCTAACAACCTGAAGAGGAACGGTGGTTTTATCCCTGGTTTCCGCCCGGGTAAGCCTACTGCTGACTTCTTCCGTAAGGTTCTATCTAAAATTACCCTCTTCGGAGCCATCTATCTGGGGATCGTGGCTATCTTGCCTACCATTACGGGAAATGTCATGGGAGCCTTTGGCAGTACTGCCGGTGCGTCCTTGGCTGTTGGTGGAACATCGGTTATTATCGTGGTAGGCGTGGCTCTGGAGACGGTCAAGGCATTAGAGGCCCAACTTATGATGCGCCACTACAAAGGCTTCTTGGAATAAGAGGGTGGGGATCATGAAGATCATCATGCTCGGGGCTCCAGGTGCCGGAAAAGGAACACAGGCAGACATCCTCAGTCAAAGGCTTGGTATTCCAACCATTTCTACAGGCAATATCCTGAGGGCTGCTGTGAAAAACGGCACACCAGTGGGGTTAAAAGCCAAGGAGTATATGGATGCAGGTAAGCTGGTACCCGATGAGGTTATCATTGGTATTGTTGCCGAGCGGCTGGCTCAGGATGACTGCAAAAAGGGTTATATCTTAGACGGGGTTCCACGTACCATTGCCCAGGCCGAAGCCTTGGAGGGTGCCGGGATTGTCTTTGATAATGTAATTTCTATTGAGATCTCCGATGAGGAAATTGTTGAGCGCATGTCCGGAAGAAGAGCTTGCTCTGCCTGCGGTGCAACTTACCATGTGGTCTCCGCACCTCCAAAGAGTGAGGGCAAGTGCGACAAATGCGGTGCCGATCTGGTCTTGCGGGAGGACGATAAGCCTGAGACGGTGAAAAACCGCCTGAAGGTTTATCACAAAGAGACTGAACCATTAAAAGACTTTTACAAGTCTAGGGGGCTACTCAAACCGGTGGATAATCAATCCACCATTGATGGAACCACGAAAGTGGTTCTGGCTGCGCTGGAGCTGTGAGCCATGCAGATGATTTCTTTGAAATCACCTCGGGAGATTGAGCTTATGCGTAAGGCCGGACGGATTACCGCTGCAGCCCGCCAATTGGCGGGAGAGATAAGTCGGATCGTAGCCATG
>JAZQMD010000151.1:0-9333 GCA_045543215.1 Oscillospiraceae bacterium | reverse complement strand
CTCCGACTTCCCTTGTCGAGATATTGGATGCCTTGCGTACCTCCAAAACATTTACCGGATTACTTCAATCCCTGTATGATGCCATCGACAGCGGAGCCCTTACTGTAGTTACCACAGCCAAGTCCGCTGTATCTTCTTTTCTCGCCCTGCAACTGGCCCGATCCGGTCTGTTCCTGCTTTCCTTTCTCTTCCTTATGATTGCCTGGTGGCTGTTCAGCCATGCTCTAGATCTGGCTTTCCATCTTCCTGTACTTCGTGCCCTCAACCAAACCGGCGGTATCCTTCTGGGGTTGGCCAAGGGAATACTTGTACTGCTGATAGCCTGCTGGGCGGTACGTACCTTCCAACTCATCCCCGACAGGATTACCAGCCAAACCTTCCTGTTCCATTATTTCATAGATATTCAAATCTTTTAATCCCTTTTCTTTCTTTTCTTCATAACTCGTTCATAAATTTGTGGTATGATAGTCCGAAACCCTAAATGAACCAAAGGAGATACTTTCTCTATGCAACCTACGCTCTGTTCCCGCTGCCACAAAAATGTGGCTGTGGTTTTTGTCACAAAAATTGAAAATGCGGTAACTAAAAATGAAGGGCTGTGCCTAAAGTGCGCCCGTGAGCTTGGCATCAAACCCGTGGATGATATGATTAAAAAAATGGGAATATCCGATGAGGAGCTGGAGGGGCTCAGTGCCGAGATGATGTCCGCTTTTGGTGGTGTCGAGGGTGTGGAAAACCTCTTTAGCCAAAACCGGGACAGCGGAGACGGTGAGGAAAGAGACGAGGGCCAGACGGCCACTTTTCCCTTTCTCAATCGTCTGTTCGGTGGCCAGAATACCTCTCCTGAGCGGGAGCGGGAAAGTTCCGGCGATGGAACTCCCTCTGCCGAACACCAGGAGGGACAGCGCAGCAGCGCTAATAGCTCCGGTGGTTCCAACAGCCATCAAAAAAATGAGCGCCATCCCAAGCGCAAATTTTTGGAGAACTACTGTCTCTCTCTCACGCAGAAGGCTGCAGAGGGCAAACTGGACAATATCATCGGCCGGAATCAGGAGATCGAGCGCACCATCCAGATTCTTAACCGGCGGCAAAAAAACAACCCCTGTCTCATCGGTGAACCCGGTGTAGGAAAAACTGCTATTGCCGAGGGTCTTGCCCAGCGCATCCATACCCGCCAGGTACCTTATAAGCTTCAGGATAAAGAGGTTTACATGCTGGATCTCACCGCATTGGTGGCTGGCACCCAATTCCGTGGCCAGTTTGAGTCCCGTATGAAGGGCCTTATTGATGAAGTCAGAAAACTCGGTAACATTATCCTTGTTATTGACGAGGTACACAACATTGTCGGGGCTGGTGATGCGGAGGGATCCATGAACGCCGCCAATATTCTCAAGCCGGCCCTTAGCCGAGGGGAGATCCAAGTCATTGGTGCAACTACCCTCACCGAATATCGCAAATACATCGAAAAGGATTCTGCCCTGGAGCGGCGTTTCCAGCCCGTCATCGTGGAGGAGCCCTCTATCGATGACTCGGTGAGGATCCTTGAGGGTATTGCTCCCTATTATGAAAAATTTCACCACGTCACTATTTCTCCAACCGTGTGCCGGCTGGCAGTAACCATGAGCGAGCGCTACATTACCGACCGCTATCTCCCTGACAAGGCCATTGACCTCATTGACGAGGCGTGCTCTGACGTGAATTTACACAACACCGCGCTAGCCCGTCTGGCAGAGATTGATAAGGAGCTGGCCGACTATGCCAAGGAAACCGAGGTGATCTTGGCCGCTACTAGTGGCAAGGGTGATCCCCGGTTAGTGGAGATCGGACAAAAAGAAAACTCCGTCCAAAAGCAGAAGGACGCTCTTGAAGTGGCCATTTCCCAAGATGAGCGCAAGGCTGAAAATCCCGATGATCCTGCCTTCCGGGAGCGTCAGGCAACCCGCCGGCAGCAGCTGACCTCCTACCAGCAACAATTGGGAGAGTTAGCTGCCCAGCGCCAGACCATTATAGATGAAATTAATGGCAAGGCCTACCAGCGTCTTGCTGAACTTAAAAGTCGGCAGGCTAAGCTTAACGAAGAGCATGCTACTCTGGAAGCCGACAGCCTTAAGCCCTTAACCGCCGAGCATTTGGCCCGGGTCATCGAATTGTGGACCAAGATTCCTGCCAGCCAGATTCAGGAACAGGAATTTGAGCGTCTTGCTAAACTGGAAACCCGGCTGAAAGAACATATTGTGGGACAAAATGAAGCGGTGTGCGCTGTGTCTTCCGCCATCCGCCGGGGGCGAGTTGGTATCTCTGCCAAGCACAAGCCGGTATCCTTTATCTTCGTTGGTTCTACCGGTGTTGGAAAAACCGAACTGGTTAAACGTCTTGCCGCTGATCTGTTTAACTCCCCCGAGTCCCTTATCCGTTTAGACATGTCTGAATTTATGGAAAAGCACTCGGTTTCCCGTATTATCGGGTCTCCCCCAGGCTATGTAGGCTATGACGATGCCGGTCAACTTACGGAAAAGATTAGGCGCAAACCCTATTCGGTTATCCTGTTTGATGAGATTGAGAAAGCCCATCCGGATGTGCTTAACGTACTACTTCAGATATTGGATGACGGTCGTATTTCTGATGCTCACGGCAAAGTGGTTAACTTTGAAAATACGGTCATCGTTATGACCTCCAACGCCGGTAGTGATAACAAGGGCAGCGGGGCCGTAGGCTTTGGCCGTACCGCCAATGAACAAGGCAAGGAACGAGTGATGAAAGCTCTGGAGGCCTTCTTGCGCCCTGAATTCCTCAACCGGGTGGATGAAATTGTCTACTTCAATCGCTTGTCAGAGGATAATTTCAAATCCATCGCCAATATTATGCTCACCGAGCTTAAAGATACCCTGGCTGAAAAAGGACTTACCTTACAGTACGGCAGCGATCTGTTGGACTACATGGTAAAAAAGTCTTACTCTGTGGCCTACGGGGCCCGTAACCTCCGTCGCCAGATCCAGAAAGATTTGGAAGATCCCATCGCTACCCTTATCATCGAAAGCTATGCCCATCCCTTATCCGGAATAGCGGTAGTAGTGGAAGACGAGGCTCTCTCCATTACACCTATCTAAATAAAACAAACAAAAATAAGGTCATCCCATGGGGATGACCTGATTTTTGTTAAAAATGTGTAGGAACGGATCGGTATTCTAGTCCTCATCCCCCACATCCAACTGCTCATAAATCTCGGTATCAAACTCCAGTGGCATGTCCGCAGAAATCATATCCTCCGTAGAAGAAAAGAGTCCTGACTGCGCCTGGATCATAGTCGCACGGCCATTGGGCCAACCGCCTTCCTCTATTACCAGGGAAGAGGTAGACAAATCCCCCTCCATAATCCCATTCTTCTCCAGCCGCAAATGCTTGTGAGCAGTTACATTACCCTCCACTCGACCAGCGATCCGAATCACATCAGCTGCAACCGGCCCCTTAACAAGTCCGGTAGGTGCCACAATCAACGATCCTTTTAGATCGATCTCCCCCTCAATAATTCCATCTACCTGGATCACACCCTCGCCCCGCAGAGCCCCTGACAGGGTAATGCCCTTGGTAATAACAGTGTCAGCCCGGGTCTTAGATAGGTTGTTGGGCACATCCTCCACCTCCATCTTTTCCTCAAATATTTCAGTTTCTGATTTTTCCTCCAATTTTTCGTCCATCTTTCCTTGCATGCTAAACAGTCCCATTTTTTATGCACTCCTCTATATCTTCTTAATTGGCCAATAATAGAGATAAAAAGCCAAATAAGTCTCCCAGCGCAATTTTCAGTTTCCAACCTGGATTGCGCTGAAGCCATGTCCACGTTCTCCACTTCCGGCTTGGAAAAAAGGGTATTCCCCGCTGGCAACAGTCTACCAATCTCAGAAACATCTTTTAAGCTTCCTCCATTAGAGCCTCAGCAAGCCTCTATACGAAGACAAGTAAACAACTCTCGGCTCAAAATCAATTGGTCAACCTAAAGAAAAGCAGAATTTAAGCTTATTCTAACATTAACTTTCTTACTTTTCAAGTAGAAACCTATCCCATATTACACATGCTCCACCAGGATGCCAGATACATCCGGCCTCTCCTCCTCGCCAAACAAAGATGATCAGAATGATATCATATTACAGTTCTCTTTTTACTGCTGCCCTCACCGGTAAAATCCCTACCGGAGAGAGGAGTACATACTTTACGGAAACATCAGCCAGCCACGCAACAAAACCTATTTTTCCTCTAATACTAACTATGACAAATTCCAAATTCTTTTGGGGGACGCTAAAATATTTCGGTGTATTTCATACTTTTAATACAATTAAAGTAGTCTATTGCCAACCAGTTTAACTCCTGATTAATAGCACCAATGCTCCAGAGACTTTCGCTTTGGTGCCCCTACCTTATATAATGCTTCATTTTTCCTTACTGTATACTCCCTTGTCCATAGCGCACTGATGACTCTCTTCTCTAAAATTAATTATCAGTGCCAGTACCCTATGTTATATAGGAAATTACCTGTCCTGTCAAGGGAAAAATGCCCCCCAGACGTTAGTCCGGGGGGATCGATCCCAATCAATCCTTATGCTCATCGCAACAACAGCCGCATTGATCCTCCTCGTGGCCTTCACAACTGCAGTCGTGACTTACGTCTAGGACAAATTTTTGATTACAGCTGGGACATTGGATATTCTCCTCCTCCAACACGTCCGAGTCAATACACAGCGGTTCACCACAGCCGGGGCAGTCTACCTCGAAGAAATCGTCTTCATCAAGATCACAACGGCATCCGCTGTCATTGTCCTCATCGTCAAAGACTGCCTCCTCCAATTCAGATAAACTATCAGCCATAGCATTGATCTCCTCGTCAACTGCGTCAAAGCTACTGTCAATGTCCTCAAGTGTCACTCCAATTTCCCCCAACACCTCCAGGATGGAACCAATTATCTTGGCTTCCTTAGACTTCTCAGTGTCTAGACCCATGCCATCAAACATGCCCTTGATATAGGAAATCTTTTCATTGATCGTCATAGCTCTTCTCCTTTCAATTGCCCTTGTCACGCTGCAGCCCGTAATCCGTTTAGCCTTTGCACCGCTCCATATACTCACCGGTACGGGTGTCAATACGGATCTTATCACCCGGGTTAATAAACAAGGGTACTTTGATCTCCGCACCAGTCTCCAGGGTTGCAGGTTTGGTAACGTTGGTGGCGGTGTCTCCCTTAAAACCAGGGTCTGTCTCGGTCACCTCTAAATCCACGAAATTAGGTGGTTCAACTCCAAAAACGCTTCCCTTATAACTCATGATTTTACAAGACATATTTTCCTTAACAAACTTAAAATTGTCCCCCAAGACATGACCATCAATTGGTACCAACTCATATGATTCAGGATCCATGAAGTAGTACAAGTCACCGTCGTTGTAGCTATACTCCATCTCCTTGCGCTCCACAAAAGCCTCCTCAAATTTTGCGGTAGGGTTAAAGGAGGTTTCAGTCACCGCTCCGGTAATAACATTCTTCATTTTGGTGCGTACGAAAGCCGCGCCCTTACCCGGTTTCACATGCTGGAATTCCACTACCTGCATGACCTTGCCATCCATTTCAAAGGTAACGCCGTTGCGAAACTCGCCTGCTGTAATCATTGGAATCTTCCTCTCAAATTCAGTATTCTAAATTTCTGTGGAAAAATAATTTAAAATATTATACCCTATTTTTTTCCTGCTTGCAAGGAAATTCATAGACAAATCAACTCTTTGGGTGCTTTTGTCAGATTTTCACAACCAACCTTGGTAAGATAAACCATGTCCTCAATACGCACACCGAACTTTCCTGGTAGGTAGATACCCGGTTCAGCAGAAATTACCGCACCGGCGGGCATGGCCTTATTGTTAATGGGGGATGCGTTAGGAGCCTCATGGATTTCGATCCCTACGCCATGACCGAAGGAGTGACCAAAATATTCCCCATAGCCAGCGCCGTCAATGACTGCACGGGCCGCGGCATCAATCTCCCTCCCGGTCACCCCAGCCCTGGCCACGGCGATCCCTGCCAGCTGGGCCTGGAGCACCGTATCGTATACCTTACGCATCTCGTCGGTGGGTCGACCGCCCACTACCACCGTACGGGTCATATCAGAGCAGTAACCACCATAAACACATCCAAAATCCATGGTAACAAACTCCCCTTCCCGGAGTTTACGTTGCGATGGGATGGCATGTGGCATACTACTGTTTGGTCCAGAGGCCACGATAGGATCGAAGGATACCTTCCGCGCACCAAAGCGCATCATGTCAAATACCAGTCTGGCTGCAATTTCAGTTTCAGTCATACCCGGCTTCAAATAACCCAAGGCCTCATCTAAGGCTCTCTCCGCAATACGCTGGGCAGCGATCATAATCTCCAACTGTCCACGGTCTTTCACCGCACGTAGGGGGGTAATAACATTTTGGGCGGGAACCAATTCACAGCGGAGCTTCTCCTGGTAGAGGACATGCTCTGCCACCGTCATAGACGCATCTTCAAATCCTATCCTTTTCAGATGGTTGGCTTGTATTACCTTATTAAGAAGGATGGAATATCCCTTCCCCGGCTCGATCATCTCCACAGTTGCGCCTGTTACGGTGTTCTGGGCGGCCTCGATATAGCGTGAGTCGGTGAAATACCAGGCCCCCTGCTTGGTCACCAAGGTCATACCGTCCTCCCCGGAGTCAAAGCCGGAGGCGTAAAGCAGATTGTGCCCACCGGTGATGAGCATGGCATCCAATCCAAATTCCTCAAGCCGAGAGGCAATTTTCTGATAATGATCCATTCTTGTTTTCTCCTTATTCTTTCCCAGCTTATAGCCATTCAATCGCAGAAAATTTTACTCCTTTACAGGCCCAATCTTTTCTTTAACTCCATTATCTCCCCATTCCCTCGTAGACCCGTTTCATCTCCAACGCATCCTCTGCCTGGGTTCCCGCCGATTCGCAGATAAAAGTAGGACTCCAGCCACGACTGGCCACAGCAGCGGCTAACGGAGGCCAATCGGGTCCGTACCCCCCATTGTCAGCAAAGGTACGGTGGCACCTTTCCCCTCCCCCGATGGTAAATTCAATTTTGGAAAAATGGCTATGGAAACCGGATGCACGCTGTTCACCCAAAACCTCCTCCATACGGGCAAGCATGGCCTCACAGGCCGCCTCTCCCTCCTGAATTCCCAAAGAACGGGCATAAAGGTGCCCAAAGTCTACACAGGGGATCAACCGCTCATCCAGGGTACACAGCTCCAGCACCTCATCCAGATCACCTAGCTGGTTAATCTTACCCATGGTTTCAGGACACAGAGCAATGTGCCCAAAGCCCTCCCCGTCACAAGCCCGTATCACCTCAGGCAAAGCCTTCAGAGCAATTTCAAGGGCCTCTGACCGGGTACGCTTCATAAGGGCACCGGAATGGATAACCACCCGTCCGGCACCCATCCAATCAGCCGCCTGACATGCTGAGAGGATATAACCGATGGTTTTTTTCAGCGACTCCGGATCTGGGTTTGCCAAGTTGATAAAGTAAGGCGCATGTAGGGACAGCTGAATTCCATGTTCCACGCTCTGAGCCCCCAGCGCTCTGGCTGTTTCCTCCCGCACATTGACCCCCTTACCACATTGGTACTCATAGCAGTCCAAGCCCAGAGATGCCAGCCACCGGGGTGCGTCCACTGACGATCTGCTTACCTTAGAGAAAGAGTCTGCATTACCCGCAGGTCCAAACCGCGCGCTCATACGCGATCCCTCCTCTTCGCAATAGCCCGGAAGGGCAGTTCCACCGCGTAGCGCAGCACTCGCAGAGGATTTCCAAATTTTATGGGACGCACCAGATAGACCCGTATCCCCGCCCGATTTGCACCCAAGCAGTCGGTAAACAGCTGATCCCCCACCATGATTGTTTGATCCGGGGTCACACCTTGCTCCTCCATGGCCCTGCGAAATCCCCCTGTCCCTGGTTTGCCAGCCCGGCGCTGATAGGGAACCCCCAAATGGGTGCAGAAGTCTGGACAACGCCGGCTTTTTCGACTATTGGAAAGGATAAACAAAGTGAATCCCATCCTCTCCAGCTCCTCCTTCCATTTACGCACCTCATCGGTTGGAGCAGAAGCAGAATATGGGATAAGGGTGTTGTCCAAGTCGGCTAACACAAGGCGTACCCCCTCTCGGGCCAAATCGGCCCAGGGAATGTCGTGGATATTTCGGCACACGTGAGTCGGGATCAGGGAAAAGGACATGGCTTCCTCCAAACTGGTTCTATCCCATTCAATTAGGATATAAGATAAATTAATCATATTTTATCACAGCTACCAAAAACAGGCAAGGGGGAACGACACATGTCAACGTCACTGCAGATCATCCTCATCACCCCTCCGGCAAACTTTCAACAAGCCACCACCTTCGGCGTGCCAGTGGCCCATATGGCCTACCGGATTGGTCCGGGGGGACGACTATACCGGGCGGACATTCCCCCCTCTCTACAAGGTGGACTCATGGTACTCAACAACCACGACTTTGATGGCCGGGGGGATCCAGCTCAGTTGTGCCGGGCAATAATCCGGGAGTGCACAGCCCGGAAATTTAATGGTATCCTTTGCGACTTTGACGGTCCTCCCAGTCCCTTTTTGGAAAAAACCGCCGCCCAACTCGGGGCGCTGGCCTTTCAGAGGGGATGGCAACTATATAGCACTGAGGGGTGCACCGGGATGGGAGAGTACACAACGGCGCTTATTCCCACAGCCATTTCAAGCGGCTCCCTGGAGAGCCGCTTGAAAGGAGCAATTAATCAGTATGGGATCGACCGGGTCGCCCTTGCCGCCCAGCGTACGGCCCAAGAATTCCTGCTCCCTGCCGGTACAGACTGTGGTCGCCCTTTGGAACCCGGAGAACTTGCCGAACGGGTGCGCCGCTTTTCTCCCGCTATCTTTTTCGACAGCAGCCTATGCACCCACTATTTCACCTACATGGAACAGGGCTCCGCCCACTTCATCCTCTTTGATGATTCCGGTTCCATGCTGCGCAAACTCTCCCTGGCCCGAGATCTGGGTATTAAGAATATCTTCCTCACCTTCCCTGAGGTGGAGGATATTCTGCCCCGACTTCTGGGAGGTTAGGCACACCAATAACAAAAGGCCGACGGGCACATGCCGTCCGACCTTCGATCATTCCTTAGTAAAATTTCTTCTTGTTCTTGCGGGCTGCCTCACTCTTCTTGCGGCGCTTGACGCTGGGACTGTCATAATACTCCCGCTTGCGGACCTCAGCCAGCACGCCGGACTTGGCGCAACTACGCTTGAAACGCT
>JAZQMD010000150.1:0-13697 GCA_045543215.1 Oscillospiraceae bacterium | reverse complement strand
AGACGCGAACTCCAGATTCCCTGGTATAGCCCGTGATGACTTTACGCAGGGCTCCGTCACTGATCTTGAGCTTGGACTTGGTCAATCCATGACGTTTGATCTGCTTGGGCAACAGGTGGCGCTTTGCAATCTCCAGCTTTTCTTCATCGGTATAGCTGGAAAGCTCAATCACCTCCATGCGATCCAGCAAAGGACGGGAAATTGTCTCAATTGTGTTTGCAGTTGTAATAAACATCACATCAGACAAATCAAAAGGCAATTCTAAAAAATGATCCCGGAAGGTGGCATTTTGCTCACCATCCAGCACCTCCAAGAGAGCGGAAGCCGGATCACCCCGGTGATCTACCCCAAGCTTATCGATCTCATCGAGCAATAGTAAAGGATTCTTGCTTCCTGCCTGGCGCACGGCGGCAATGATCCGGCCTGGCATGGCACCCACATAAGTCTTGCGATGCCCACGAATCTCAGATTCATCGTGAACCCCTCCCAAGGAAATACGTACCAGCTTACGGTTCATGGCTCGGGCCACCGACATGGCTACTGAAGTCTTTCCTACTCCGGGAGGGCCAACCAAACAAATAATCTGCCCATTCAGATCGGGAGCCAACTGCTTGACAGCCACGAATTCCAAAATCCGTTCTTTTACTTTTTCAAGACCAAAATGATCTGCATCCAGAGCCTTGTGCACAGCAGATACGCTCACCCGTTCCTTGGTCTTTTTCTTCCAAGGCAGGTCTAGACATACATCAAGGTAGTTGCGGATAACCGCCCCCTCCGAGGAACCAAAGGGCTGCTTTTCCAGATGGTTAATCTCCTTACTCAGCTTTTCTCGCACCTCATCGGGCAAATCAGCCAAGGCCACTCTCTCCCGGTATTCGGCAATCTCCCCGTCTGTGCTGTCACTCTCTCCCAGCTCCCGGCGGATGACCTTCAGTTGTTCTCGCAAGAAATACTCCCGTTGACTAGAGGATACCTGCTCATGGAGCTTAGATTCCAGCTCTTCCTCCGCCTCCAGAATATCCACTTCCCGGCGCAGGATACGGCACAACAGCTCCAGACGGCGAGTTGGACGAATCTGCTCCAACACAGACTGCTTATCCTCCACCCGCATGGAAATATTTTGTGCAATATAGTCGGCAATATAGCCGGGGTCATTGCTGCCAATTACCTTGAGATAGACCTCTGATGTCATCTTGGGAGACAGTTCGGTGTAACGCTCAAAAAGTTCATAAGTCTGGCGAACCAGAGCCTCCGTACGGGAAGTATTCCGGTTGGAAACCTCCGGGACTGGTATTTCCTCCACCACCACCAGAAAATAAGGATCTTGAGCCGCCAGTTCCAACATCCGCCCCCTGGATATTCCCTCCACCATGACACGCACATTGTTGCCTGGCAGTCGAAGAATTTGGCGGATGTTTGCAATCGTTCCTATATGATATAAATCAGACTGCTGCGGCTGTTCCACCACCAGATCCTTCTGGGTGACCAGAAATACCGGCTTAGCCGCCGCCATAGCCTCATCCAAAGCTTTAATAGAAGATTCCCTTCCCACGTCAAAGTGGAGTAGCATACCGGGAAATACCGTCAAACCCCGCAAAGCCAGGGCAGGCATGGTCACAGGAGTCATAATCAACTCCCTCCTTTCAAAACAAACGCATGGAGCGGACCACCGGCCCGCCCCATGGATCATCGAGATGATTTAAGATACGTTTCCTCTGGTCCTGGGCGATGGACTCTGAGCCCTCAGTGCAGCCGCCCCAAGTCGGGGCCGAACCGATCTGTTCTCATCGCGCAAAATATCAGGTTCTCCTTTACGGTTGACGCAATCGGCATTGATGGTCACCTTGGAAATAGACTGGTCAGATGGGACGTGATACATAATATCGGTCATAACATCCTCCAGCACAGCCCGTAGGCCTCGAGCCCCAATTCCACGCTCAACCGCTTTATCCGCAGTAGCCTCCAGAGCAGCAAGCTCAAACTCCAACTCCACGTTGTCATATTCCATAAGCTTTTTATACTGCTTAACCAAGGCGTTTTTAGGCTCTGTCAAAATGCGCACCAGCTGATCCCGATCCAAAGCCTTCAAGGTGGTGACCACAGGCAACCGCCCCACCAACTCCGGAATAATACCAAATTTCAATAAATCGTGTGGTTGAACCTCCTTGAAGATATCGTCAGTAAGCTTCTCTGCGCTGGTTTTAATCTCGGCACCAAAACCAATGGTCTTTTTATCCAAACGCTGCTCAATAATTTTCTCCAAGCCGTCAAACGCACCGCCACAAATAAACAGAATATTCTTTGTATCAATCTGGATGAACTCCTGATGTGGATGCTTGCGCCCACCTTGCGGGGGAACATTAGCTACTGTACCCTCTAAAATCTTTAAAAGGGCCTGCTGCACTCCCTCTCCAGAGACATCACGGGTAATAGAGGTATTTTCACTTTTACGGGCAATTTTGTCAATCTCATCCACATAAATAATACCACGCTCGGCCAATTCTATATCGTAATCAGCGGCTTGGACAAGGCGCAAAAGAATATTTTCCACATCGTCCCCCACGTAGCCAGCCTCAGTCAGCGTAGTGGCATCAGCAATTGCGAAAGGTACCTTCAAAACCCGGGCCAAGGTCTGGGCAAACAGTGTCTTTCCGCAGCCAGTAGGACCTACCAGCAGGATATTACTCTTTTGCAGCTCAACACTGTCCCCTCCGCCAAAGTAAATACGCTTATAATGATTATATACCGCCACAGATAGGGCCACCTTGGCTCCATCCTGCCCGATAATATACTCGTCCAGTACCCCACGGATCTCCTGTGGGGTCGGGATCACATCGGGCATATCGGGAACAATACCGCTGTCCTCATCCCCATCACCGGCCAGAATATTGGTGCATAAGCGTACGCATTCATTACAAATATACGCGCCAGGTCCAGCCACGATACGCTCCACCTGATCCTGATGCTTTCCACAAAAAGAGCAGTGAATCGGTTTGCTGTTATCATCTTTTGACATAGGACATCCATCCTTTCAGAATGGTTTCAAAAGAGCGGAGGCGCAAACCGTCCCCGCTCTTTTAGTGAATCGTTAGCGCTGGTAAATCACCTTATCAATTAAGCCAAATTCTCTGGCCTCTTCGGCGGCCATAAAATTATCCCGCTCACAGGCGGCAGTAACTTCCTCCAAAGATTTTCCGGTCCTATCTGCCAAGATCTGGTTCATACGTTTCTTAATAATTTCCAGCCGCTTCAGATGGATGGCCATATCAGTAATCTGGCCCTGGGTTCCAGCGGAAGGCTGATGAATCATAATCTCAGCATTGGGCAGGGCTAAACGCTTACCACGAGCGCCAGCAGAGAGAAGGAATGCCCCCATACTTGCCGCCATGCCGATACAGATTGTGGACACATCACATTTAATATACTGCATGGTATCATAAATGGCCATACCGTCGGTAACCGATCCACCTGGGCTGTTGATGTAGAACTGGATGTCCTTGTCAGGATCCTGGGCCTCCAGATATAAAAGCTGGGCCACAATTAACCGGGCAGCAGTAGAGTTGACCTCCTCTCCCAGAAATACGATACGATCATTGAGCAAACGGGAGAAAATGTCATACGAACGCTCTCCCCGGTTCGTCTGCTCGATCACATACGGCATATAACTCATAATCACTCTCTCCTATTCAGGCATGATTTGGAACACAAAGTAACATACCCGCCCTCAACACAGTTTATACCGCTTATTCCTCTGTCTTTTGCTCCTCATTGTCCTTTTTGGCGGCAGTACGCTTCTTAGGAGTCGGCTTCCCTTCA
Organism: Oscillospiraceae bacterium; assembly: GCA_045543215.1. Classification (GTDB taxonomy): domain Bacteria; phylum Bacillota; class Clostridia; order Oscillospirales; family Oscillospiraceae; genus DXYV01. The sequence continues at coordinate 9,881 of JAZQMD010000150.1, read as the reverse complement.
TCCGTGTCCGTAGCCTTTTTAGCAGAGGTCCGTTTCTTGGGGGCCGAATCTTTCTCCTCCCCCTCACTATCTTTTTCAGCCTTCTTAGCCGCAGGAACCTTTCCCACCTTGGCGTTATCCATGACAACCTTGTTTGCCTTTTTTAGCAACAACTCATACTTCAAGTCATCTTCTGGTATAGCCTCTTTGACCTGCTCTACCTCCATAGATGATTCCTCAGCCAGACGTTCAAACTCGGCGGAGACTTCCTCCTCGGTGACATCTAATCCCTCTTCCTGAGCCACAGCCCCCAATACCAAGTCAACCTGAACCTGCCGGCGGGCACTCTCCATTCCCTGCGCACGCAACTGATCCATAGTCATGCCCATCATAGACAAATAATCCTCAAACTTAATGCCCTGGCTCTGGATACGCATAGCGTAGTCCTTTACCACCTTATCCGCCTGGTACTCTACCATGGCCTCAGGAATATCCCCTTCCAGATTACCAATGAGCTGATCCATCAGAGCAGTCTCATAGTCCCGGTTGGCCTGGGCCTCTCTACGATCCTTAAGTTTTTCCTCCAGACTCTTGCGTAAATCGGCCAAAGTATCAAACTCGGACACATCCTTGGCAAACTCATCGTCCACCTCAGGAGCCTGTGGTTCTTTCACCTCATGCACCTTTATCTTAAATACCACGGCGGCACCGGCCAGCTCAGCAGCATAATTGTCAGGAAACGTCACATTAATATCCTTCTCCTCATCAGCCTTCATACCAATAACCTGATCCTCAAATCCAGGGATAAAAGAGCCAGAACCAAGCTCCAGGCTGTACTTCTCCGCCTTGCCCCCCTCAAAGGCTACACCGTCCTTAAAGCCCTCAAAATCAATGACAACAGTGTCCCCTGACTTAGCTTCCCGCTCCACGCACACCAGGCGGGTAGCACGATCAATGTAGGGCTTGAGTTCCCCATCAATGTCCTTTTCGGTAAGCTTGACCTCCTCCTTGGGTGCGCTCAGTCCCTTGTACTTACTCACCTTAACCTCTGGACGAACGGTTACAAGGGCCTTAAAGGTAAAGCCATCCTTACCTGCCTCCACAACTTCCAGCTTAGGGTATGCCACGGACTTTATCCCCTCCTGCTCCAAGGCCTGAGAATAGGCAGCGGGATAGGCTTCCTCAATAGCATCCTCATAAAACACCTGGGCTCCGTACATGGCCTCCACAATCTTGCGGGGAGCCTTACCTTTGCGGAAACCGGGGATACTAATATTCTTTTTTTGCTTATTATACACCTTATTGATAGCTGCGTCAAACTCGGCTGCGCCAACCTCGATGACAAGCTCGATAGCGCTGTTTTCTTTTTTCTCTTTGCTCTTGACGTTCATCCTGATTTCCTCCATTGACCGCGCACATACCCGCAGCCGTTTTGATAAATCCAAGCTATTGTATCAGATTGTATGAGACATTTCCACTGTTTTTTTAAGATTTTAAGATAATTTTCGGAATAAATTTTAAATGGTCCGCCGAAACCAGATGATAAGATACTGCTCCGAAGGTTCCCTCCATAGCAAGCCGACAACTTCCCCCGTGAAGGTGCCCGTAATAACAGGCCTTTACCTGATAGCGTTCCAGCAGGTTAATAATTTCTGGGCAGATATAGCCCCGATATCGTGGCGGATAGTGAAGAAAGCATAGTTTCTCCCGATCTCCAGCCGCTTTAAGAGAGGACTCCAGCCGCATAATCTCCCGGTTGAACACCTTGGCTGACTGGGGAGTAGCATTTTCCTCAAAAAACCAACCCCTGGTCCCGCACAGAGCATATTCACCATACTCGTAACAGTTATTGTGCAGGATATGGAGCGTATGGTAGCCATTTTCCGCAAAAAAGGCGTTCATCTTGCCGGCAGTAGTCCACCAATAGTCGTGGTTGCCTTTAAGCAATAGCTTACGCCCCGGCAAATTATTTAAAAAAGCGAAATCTGCTCGTGCCTCCTCCAGGGACATACCCCAAGACAGATCTCCGCACAACACCACCGTATCCTCCTGCTTCACATGAGAAAAACCCTCTTGCAGTTTATCCACATATCCCTCCCAGTCTCCGCCAAACACGTCCATTGGCTTGTCTGAGCCGAGGGAGAGGTGGGTATCACCAATTGCATACAATGCCATTTTACATGAGCATCTCCAACACTTGATCCATCATACACTCCTTAGATACGCAGCCCTCGAAGCGAACATCCTTCCCCTTGAGCCCAGCCAATGGTACTGGAGCCTCCACCCCGGTAGCCTGAGAGAGTTGGTCGATCATATCTACACCTTGGCACACCTGATTCACCCCAATAGCAGGCAGTACACTGTCGCAGAATTTAAAGGGGCTGGCGGTGGATACCACAACCGTGGGAGTTTTATCCTCAGTTTTGGCACGATATTGTGCCAGCACGTCAAACGCTACGGCAGTATGAGGGTCAATCAGATAACTTTTTTCCTTCCACATTCTTGCAATCATGGCGGAAGTTCCCTCATCGCCACAGAAGCCAGAGGCAAAATGCTCATCCAGGCCATTTCGAATGTGCTCACTCACGGTGTACCGCCCAGAAGTCGACAGCTGATCCATATAATTTTGGATCTCCCCGTCGCTCCCCCCCGACAACTCAAAGAGCACACGCTCCAGATTACTGGAAATCAGGATATCCATACAAGGGGACATGGTATTATGAAAAAGGCGATTCCGGTCGTAAACACCTGTTTGCAAAAAGTCGGTGAGCACGTTATTAGCGTTAGAGGCGCATATCAGCCGCCCAATCGGCACCCCCATTTTTTTTGCGTAATAGCCAGCCAAAATATTTCCGAAATTTCCGGTAGGAACACAAAAATTCACCGGGTTTCCATAGCTGACCGCCCCCATTTTAAGCAGGTCACAGTAAGCGGAAACATAGTAAACGATCTGGGGCAGAACACGACCCCAGTTGATCGAGTTGGCCGAGGAGAGGAAAAAGCCACGCTCAGCCAATTTTCCCCTCAAAGCCTTATCGGAAAAGATACGCTTTACACCGGTTTGTGCATCGTCAAAATTACCAACCACAGCGCACACACCTACGTTGTTCCCCTCTTGAGTGTTCATCTGAAGTTGCTGAATATCAGATACTCCGTCTTTTGGATAAAACACTAAGATACGGGTTTTATCCACATCCCGGAACCCTTCCAAAGCAGCCTTACCCGTATCACCCGAGGTTGCAACCAGAATACACACCGTCTTTTCCTCCCCCGTTTTCACCAGGGAGGCAGTAAGAAGCTGTGGCAGTATCTGGAGTGCCATGTCCTTAAAGGCGCAGGTGGGACCATGCCATAACTCCAAACAATAGGTATTGTCTTCCAACGATCGCACCGGGGCTACCTGATCATGGGAAAATTTATGACTCCCGTAGGCATTGACCGCAAAATCAGCCAGTTCCTGGCTGCTGAATTCCTCCAAAAACATTTGCATGATGGCCACTGTCCGCTGTTGATAGGTCATATCCTTCAACGCATCTATAGCCCCCTCAGCCAACCGGGGAAACCGCTCTGGGGTCAGCAGCCCACCATCCACAGCCAGTCCCTGGGAAATCGCCTGCGCCGCAGTCAGCCTTGTACGCTTGTCTCTGGTACTCACATAATACATACTTTGCTCACTACCCTCATCTCAAAATTACGTATAGGCAATGGCCTAATCCATAGCCTCTAAATTCTTTTTCTTATCCTCAGGCATCCGCACCCTAATCTTATACGCCTTAAAGACGTATTATCGCAGTAAATTATCCATTCGTCAAGTTCTATACTAAATGAACAGCAGGTCAAAAAGCATTTTCCAAATAATGAATCACCGGACAAACCGTAGCCGTTCCCCGGGGGGCATAGACTTCAGCTACATCGAACCGGGGCTGAAGTCTGGTTGCACACTGAAGCAGATAGGACTGGGCAGCATAGTAAAGCCTTTCCTGCTTGCGTCTATCAACAAAAGCGGCTGCTGGAGCAAACTGGTATCCTTTGCGCAGCTTGACCTCAAAAAAAACCAGGTATTCCCCATTTTCAGCCACTAAGTCCAGTTCCCCATACCGACACCGAAAGCCAGATTCCACAATAGTCCAGCCCTTCTGCCTCAAATCTTGGGCCACCAGTGCCTCCCCCCACTGTCCCAGGAGTTTTGCCGCCCTTCCCCCGCTCATGACCGTCTCTTCCTCCATTTTGACAAAAAAGTCTGGCGGTGAATGGCAGAAGGGCCAAGCTCATCCAGTGCACGGTAATGAGCCTTGGTGGGGTAGCCTTTATGTATAGCAAAGCCGTACCCTGGATAGGCAACCTCTAACTCAACCATCCGGCGGTCCCGGCTCACCTTGGCAAGGATGGATGCAGCCGCAATATTTGCAGACAGGCTATCTCCCTTTACAACCATTCTATGGCAGGCGGTAATAACACAAAGACTGCCATGATCCCGGTTGCCATCGATAAGGGACAGCTCCGGCTGAATCTCCAGCCGATCAATGGCCTTTTGCATAGCTTTTATCCGGCTATTTAAAATATCTAAGCGATCAATCTCCTCTGGCTCTATCCAAGCCAGTGACCAGGCCACCGCCTGAGCCCTAATCTGATCAAACAAAATCTCTCGCCTGCGGGCTGTTACTTTTTTGGAGTCGTCCAGCCAGGGTAGCTCCAACCCTGGTGGCAAGATAACCGCAGCGGCACAAACAGGCCCTGCCAGGGGACCTGCCCCCGCCTCATCCACACCGCAGATACGTTTCACACCCTGATTAAAATAACGCTCCTCTATCTCCCATAAATTCATAACAGCTACTCCGGATTCTCTAGTGTAAAGCGTCCAAGCTTTCCACTTTTAAACTCATCCAACAGGATATTGGCCATACGCTCGGTATCAGTCTCTCCGCCCGAAATCAGGAACCCCCGCTTGCGAGCTGCCCCTTCCAGCAGTCGGTATCCGTATTCCAGACCTGCCTCGTCCCCCGTCCTGGCTGGGAGCTCCAAGCTATACCGCTGCTCCAAGGCATATGGATAGCGTTGGGCCAAAGTCTCCATTAAGTGGCAAGCCAGCGTCTCGCTATCCATTACCTCAGCCTTTACTGCGCCAGTAAAAGCCAAATGAAGGCCAGTTTCCTCATCCTCAAACTTTGGCCACAGAATACCTGGCGTATCCAATAAATCCAGTCCGTTGTCCACCGCCACCCATTGCTTGCCACGGGTAACTCCAGGCCGATCCCCTGCCTTGGCGGACTTTCGCTTGGCCACCTGATTGATGAAGGTAGACTTTCCTACATTGGGTATCCCTACCACCATAGCGCGTACTGGTCGGCCTACCTGTCCCTTTTCCTTCCAAGCGACCAGCTTGTCCTTGAGCACCTCCCGGATAACCCTGGAAAATTGGTTAATCCCCCGGCCGTTTTTGGAATCAGTCTCCAATACAGCACACCCCTGCTTACGCAACCAATTCTTCCACACCTCATTCATAGCCGGGTCGGCCTGATCTGCACGGTTGAGTATCACCAAACGAGGTTTATTCCCCACCAGTCCGTCAATATCCGGGTTCCGGCTGGAAATAGGAATTCGAGCATCCAACAATTCGGCTACCAGATCCACAAACTTGATGTCCTCCGCCATTTGTCGACGGGTCTTAGTCATATGCCCAGGATACCACTGGATGTTCAAAGCCTCCCCTCCCTTCTTTTTCTATATTATACCAAATTCTGCTTGTAGGAAACAGTCGAATAATAGAAAAAGGAGCGGAAAACCGCCCCTTTTGATCTACGCAAAGGCTTACAGGCTCTCCTTGACCTTAGCTGCCTTACCTACCCGGTCACGCAGGTAGTACAACTTAGCCCGACGCACCTTACCCTTACGAACACGCTCAATTTTTTCAACAGTGGGAGCATGAACAGGAAACACCTTCTCCACACCAACGCCATAGGAAATGCGGCGAACGGTGAAGGTCTCCTCAATACCTCCATGTTTCTTGGCAATAACAGTTCCCTCAAAGACCTGAATACGTTCCCGATTGCCCTCTTTAACTTTAATATGGACGCGTACAGTATCGCCCACGTTGGCAACAGGCGGCTCTTCCTTTTTATACTTGTCTGTAAACTGCTTCATGATATCCATGAATATTTCCTCCTCGTTTATAGGTGTTCATGTGTCAGAGAATCGTGCACAGAGGACCACCCTTTTTCAGACTGAATCATGCTACCATAAATAAGATATTATTGCAAGAGTTTTTTCATATTTTATCCCCATACTCTGATCTTTTCAATCTGGATCCCAAAACACCTGCCAGCAACCAAAGGGAGGTTACTGCCAAAGTTGGATTTCCATATCGTTGAATCAAAATTAGTCCCAAACCAAGCAAAAGCCCTACCACTATTGCAGAAACCACAGACAAAATCTGATGAGCTGATCGCCCTCCCCATGCGGACAGACCTGCATAGAGCACTCGCCCCCCGTCCAGTGGAGGAATTGGAAGCAGATTGAAAATTCCCTGTCCAAGGCTTAATCCTGCCAGAAGGTAAGCCCCTGTCCGGGCAGCAACATAAGCGCACAAAAAACTCCCTACTGGCCCGGACAAAGCGACAACCAACTCCCGCCCGTAGGAGAGCAGCCTTTGACTATCTAATATCAGTTCGGCCCCAACCACTGTCAGCTTCAGTCCTTTTACCCGACCACCTAACATATGGATAGCCAAAATATGGCCCAACTCATGCACAGTACAGGCCAGCAAGCCTGGGAAGAGTAGCCCCATACCCTCATCTAAATAAAACAAAAATCCAAGCAAAACAAGAAAGCCTGTACTTGTCTGGATTCTCCCCTTCAATAAATTCACTCTACTTGAATGTAAAACATAGGGTCCAAATAGATACCATCCTTGATGATAGCAAAATGCAAATGGGGACCGGTTGCATTTCCTGACTCTCCTACAGTTGCCACGATCTCACCCAGTTCTACTTCTTCCCCCTGAGGTAAGTAAATCTCATTACAATGAGCGTAAAAACTCTTTACCCCATTACCATGATCTAACTGAATATAGAGTCCACTTTCATCGCTCTACCCCACCCAGTCTACAACACCGGCGGCAAAAGCAGCGATAGGAGTTCCCATCTCTGCCCCGATATCAACCCCCCGATGAAAGCCATATTCCCCGCTCACCGGGTGATCCCGGTAACCATAGTCTGAGGTTAAACTCCCAGACACCGGGGTCGTCAAGCCGCTTAATCCCAACCCATACTCCTTAAAAGAGACGGAATCTGGCAGCTCCTTTCCATCAGGATCAGTTTCCTGTGCTACCGCTGTCTCCAACAGTGGAGCTGAAGTCGAAGCAGCAGACTGAAAAAGCTCTTCGGAGTTCCCTTCACCATTCGTAATAGAAGCCTGCGCCCCCTCCGCTGTCGGAGCCTCTTCTACCGCCTGGACTGACTCAGCAGAAGGCAAATTCTCCAACGCCTGCGCCCTGCTCCATGCAAGGATTGGATGGTCAAACTTCCCAACCGTTCGGTACCTCTCCATCAAGCCCGGATCAATGGAATAGACCATACTCGTCCCTCCTCCGGCAAATACCTCAACCCAAAGCCCCTCCAGGTTCTCCATCACAGGCTCTCCTCGGGATAATGCCTGCCCGAACTCTGAAAAAGCAGCCACAAAATCGGCATCCTGACGGAGCCTCTCATTCCAATGGCTGATCCGCTCTGGAAAAGTATTCCGCCCAAGAAAAGCCAGAGCAAACACTGCTAAACTTGCCCCCAGCTGGATCAGCCTTCGCCTCTCAACCTTGGAGAGTGATTCGCTCCTACGGCCCATTCTCTTTCTGACCTTTCGCCGCCTCACAACCGCCGTTTCCATGCCATGCCCCCCAAATTAATTACTTATGAATATTTATATGCCTGTCAGCAAATCTAATATTCCTTTCAGAGGATATTTCTCCACAATATTACCCTTCATTAAAATTTTTTATACCGCAGTCTCATCTGACTTAATGAGCTTACTCTAAGTAACAACAAATGAAACTGTCTCATGGTAACAAATTACCATGAGACAGTTTTTAAAGCTTTGTATTTAAATGAACGTGAACAAACAGTTTTATTTACCCAACTGCTTGGCAATCTCCTCAGCAAAGTTCTCCTGCTTTTTCTCAATACCCTCTCCCTTTTCAAAGCGCACAGCGTCCTTTAACGTAATCGAACCACCCAAACTCTTGGCAACAGAAGCGATATATTGGCTCACATCCATAGAGTTGTCCTTTACAAACTCCTGCTGGAGCAGACAATTTTCCTTGTAAAACTTGCCCAGCTTACCCTGGACAATACCTTCCTTAACGTTATCAGGCTTGGATGCCATCTTGGGATCATTCGACATCTGAACCAATAGAATTTTACGCTCCTCGTCCAGGGTAGTCTGGTCCACCTGGCTCTTATCCAGAAAGCGGGGATTTAACGCTGCAATCTGCATAGCCACATCCTTCCCCACCTCACTGACCTGCTCTGCGGTCAGGTCAGTCTCCAGATTGACCAACACGCCGATCTTCCCACCTGCATGAATATAGGGGACACAGACACCATCGGTATAGAAGGCAAAACGGCGAACCTTAATATTTTCACCGATGACCAAGACCATCTCCTGTTGCTCCTCCTGCACAGTGCGTCCACCGCCGAAAGGCTTTGACATCAAACTATCCAGATCCACAGGCTTCTCTTTGGCCACAACGGCAGCCACACCTTTAACGAAGTCCACAAACTTCTCGTTTTTTGCCACAAAATCTGTCTCAGCATTGACCTCTACCACCACGCCCACGCCATCGATAACAGCGGAGTAGGCCATACCCTCAGCAGCAATGCGACCGGCCTTTTTCTGGGAGGCGGCCAATCCCTTCTCACGCAGAATCTCAACAGCCTTATCCATGTTGCCCTCGGCCTCAGTGAGAGCCTTCTTACAGTCCATCATACCGACACCGGTCATCTCGCGCAGGGTCTGAACCTCTTTTGCAGTGATCGCCATAATTCAATTCCTCCAATATCATGGTGAAAAGACGCCCGCCACGCGCACGGGCGCCTTTCAAAAATGTTTCAACTTTACTTTGCCGCAGTAACCTGAACCTTATTCAGCCTCGACGGGGGCCTCCTCAGCCTTAGGCGCAGCATCCTGGCCCTGCCTGCCCTCTTGCACAGCATTAGCCATTACACCAGAAATCAGCTTAATAGCGCGAATAGCATCATCATTTCCGGGGATGACATAGTCTATTTCATCTGGATCACAGTTGGTATCTACAATGGCCACAATGGGAATACCCAGCTTGCGAGCCTCGTTGATGGCGTTGCGCTCCTTGCGTGGATCCACTACAAACAAAGCCCCAGGAAGCTTCTTCATCTCAGCCACGCCGCCCAAATATTTTTCCAGCTTGGCAATTTCCCCCATATGCTTCATAACTTCCTTCTTAGGAAGCATATCGAATGTGCCATCTTCCTGCATCTTCTTCAACTGGCTCAAGCGATCCACCCGGCCACGCATGGTCTTAAAATTAGTGAGCATGCCGCCCAACCAGCGGGCATTGACATAATACATCCCGCAACGGCTGGACTCATCACGTATGGCATCCTGCGCCTGCTTTTTTGTGCCCACGAAGAGAAGACTTTGCCCATTTTCAGCCAGAGAGCGGACAAAGTTATAGGATTCCTCCAGCTTTTTCACCGTTTTTTGCAGGTCAATAATATAAATACCGTTACGCTCAGTGTAGATATAAGTGGCCATTTTGGGGTTCCAGCGGCGGGTCTGATGACCAAAGTGCACCCCAGCCTCCAAGAGCTGTTTCATAGATACAACTGCCATATTAATTTCCTCCTAAAATTTGTTTTTACCTCTGGGCATCTCAT
>JAZQMD010000149.1:0-43001 GCA_045543215.1 Oscillospiraceae bacterium | reverse complement strand
CACAGCTTTTCGAGAGCTGCACCTTAAACCACTCGGACATCTCTCCTTATGGCCTTAATTTCTTCTATTCCAGATGATAGAACAGCAATAATTTCCAAGTTACGCTCACTATAACCACTTCAAATATATCTCCGTATTTCCCTTGATTATCATATGAACTAAGAAATATAATTTGAAAAGACGTGTAAATCTACATCACTCTGCCTTTGACCAATTTAAATATCACCATACTCTATTTGCTACAACGATAATTCGCTACACTAAGATACCCTATTCCATCCCAATTGTCAATATTGAAACCATTACATATTTCCGCTATAATAGCTTTAAAAAAATAAGATTCTGTGATACCATATATTCTTAAATTGCCTCCAAGGATTGGCTTGCAAAACTTTAGTGCGCCGTCGCACTTAACTATCAAAACCTCTACTAGCTGTAAATTTCCCCATGCGGCAGGTTTTAGCCTCCATAGAATCCAAGCTCCTATTTAAACTCCTTTTAGTGTTCAGCTTTATAAAATATTTAGTATAAAACCCTAAATCCATTCTAAGATTTTAAAAAAACAATACACATATTTTAATAAAAGGAGCCTTCATGGAACAATTAATGAAACGAATTTTAAGTGAAGCCACAGTGGACGAAAATGGCATTCTTCGAGTAGATATGTTTCTCAATCACCAGTTAGATGTAGACCTGCTTGAAAACATCGGAGCAGAACTGGCAAAACGCTTCAAGTCTACCAGGCCAGATAAAGTAATCACTTCCGAAAGTTCCGGTATTGCTGTTGCCGTCTTTGTTGCCAAAGCCCTTAAAATTCCTGCAGTTTATGCCAAAAAGTTTCAAACTGGCTTTATCGACCCGGAAGTATGGTCTACTGAAATCCATTCCTTTGAGTTTGATAAATCCTACACCCTGCGCATTTCTAAACGCTATCTTCAAAAAGAGGATCGAGTATTGATAGTGGACGATATTCTCTCCAATGGTCAGGCCATCCTGGGTCTTCTGGAACTTATCGCCATTGCCGGAGCAGAGCCTGTTGGCGTTGGCGTAGCCATTGAGAAAACTAACCGGGATGGCGGCGCTGTCCTGCGCCGTATGAATATGGACGTGAAGTCCCTGGTCACCTTCCATGGCGTAGAAAACGGTCGAATCATTCTGACTTAGGAAGATTGCTCCATGAATTTTCAAAGTCTAGAGAGTCTACGCCAAACAGAACAACCATTTCAGAATCATATTTAAACTTATGTAAACTTAGATTAGATCCAGGCCACACTGGTTTTATTTTTTTAAGATTTTAACTCTGTCCACCCTTTTTATGGCTACTGCTCCACAATATGCGGCTACTGCCGCTACCCTGTACCAACGGCTATCGCTACGCCATCGAAGGCTCCATAGACCATCATCGGACAAACTCCCCGTCATTGTCCCGGACTCAGCTTCCCCACGATACCAAGGCTACTTCCTGTGTTCCACAGCAGTTGAAATTACCGATAAAAAGGGAATTCTCATAGCAAATACCGCTCTTTCCATCTTCCAGCCTGAAGATACTTTTCTCCTTCCCTCAAGTACGGTTAATTACACAGTAAGGGATACGGTCTGATCACCGTATCCCTTACTGTTTTATGTTAATGATATTAACACCCTATGGCTAAATAGATACCCTTATTTCAATCTGCCATCTCTGTGGTTAACTTTTGACCTGAATTCCCTTTAGTATTTGACCGATAGAACCGTTAATGACCAGATCAGCCTTTTGGTCGTAGGCAGTTGGATCCTTGTTAATAAGTACCAGCTTACTGCCTTGGTAGTAGTTAATTAGCCCCGCCGCCGGGTAAACCACAAGGGAGGTCCCCCCAACGATGAGTGTCTCTGCCTGAGAAATGTAGAAAATTGCCCTCTCCATGATCTCCTGATCCAATCCTTCCTCATAAAGTACCACATCAGGACGGATTACTCCTCCGCACTCACAACAAGGCACACCCACTCCCTCGTTGATCGCAGACTCTGGATATGCCTTGCGGCACTTGGAACAATAGCAGCGGTGGATAGAGCCATGAAGCTCCAGCACATTTATACTACCCGCTGCCTGATGAAGGCCGTCGATATTTTGGGTGACCACAGCCTTCAGCTTACCTGCTCCTTCCAATTCAGCCAGCTTCAAATGCGCAGCGTTGGGCATAACAGCAGGACACACCAGCTTATCCCGGTAAAACGTGTAAAATGCCTCTGGATTGGTGACAAAAAAGGTATGGCTCAAAATAGTCTCCGGGGGATAGTCGTATTTCTGGTGATATAAACCATCTACACTGCGGAAATCAGGGATACCGCTCTCAGTAGACACCCCTGCCCCTCCAAAAAAGACAATATTATCAGTGTCATCAATCCACGCCTGCAATTGGTGCAGCTCTTCTTCCATCCACTTTACCTCCTTTGTCTATTTTGCTCCATATTATTACGACATAACCACAACATAAAAATAAAGCAAACAACATCAGGTTATCCTTGAAAGCCAACTAAAACAGCAGGCTCCCAATCTGATACACTGAGAAAGACACCAACCAGGCTACTAGTAGCTGCCAAAGCACAGAGTACAGCGTCCATTTCATGCTGTTCATCTCTCGATATAAAGTAGAAACGGCAGCGATACAGGGAACATAGAGCAAAACAAACACCAAAAAAGCATAGGCTGCCACAGGAGTGGCAAAGGCACCTGACAGCGCTGCAGCCACTGTTCCACCGGCATCCAGAGTAGAGAAACCATAGAGCAAAGCCAGAGAAGAGACTACCGACTCCTTAGCAATAAAACCAGTGAGGATGGCCACAGCGGCCCGCCAGGTACCAAACCCAAGAGGGCCGAACATCGGTGCCAAGAAGGATCCTACCATCCCTAAAATAGAGTCCTCAGGAGAATCAACCATGCAAATGCCCCCTGATAGACCAAAAGACTGGAGAAACCATAGCCCCACACTCATGACCAGAATGAGTGTCCCCGCTTTCACCAAAAATCCCCGTACCCGCTCCCACACATGCATTAGGCAATTATGAGCAGTTGGCAAGCGGTAGGGAGGCAGTTCCAAAACGAAGGCAGCAGGTTCCCCCTGAAATAAAGTCCTTTTCCATATCAACCCGGACAAAACCGCACATACCATACCCAATACATATAATGAAAAGACTACCAGTCCCCCATACTGTGGGAAAAAGGCAGCGGAAATCAGACCGTACACCGGTAGCCGGGCGGAACATGACATAAAGGGAACCAGCATGATGGTCATGCGCCTATCCTTCTCATTTTCCATCGTCCTGGCACCCATAATAGCGGGCACAGTACAACCAAATCCCATCAGCATGGGGATAAAAGCCTTGCCTGATAACCCAAATTTCCGCAGCAGCCGATCCATAATGAAAGCTGCCCGGGCCATGTACCCTGAATCCTCCAATAAAGAAAGAAAAAAGAACAACAGTGCGATCTGGGGTAAGAAGCTGATTACTCCCCCTACCCCAGCAATGATCCCATCTACCACCAGATGCTCCACCCAAAGAGCCACCCCGGCGGTAGACAGGGCAAGGCCTACCTTCTGGGCAAAGTAATGGTTGATCAGAAAGTCCACTCCGTCAGACAGAAAGGAACCTACAGGGCCAAAGGTAAGGATAAACATAAAGAGCATTACAAGCAGAAATATTGGTACTGCTAAATACTTGTCCGTGACAATAGAATCAATCTTATCAGACAGAGAAGACCTCTCCATGGGACTTCCCCTTTGTATACCCAGCTTGACCACCTTTTGAATAAAACGGTAACGGGCATCGGCCATTAACGTCTCCCGATCTCCAAGGGGATAAGCCTCCTCATAACGCTTGATGATAGAGGCCACCTTTCTCTTATCCTCTGCCTCCAGCTCTAAAGCTTCCTCCAGCAAATTATCCCCCTCAATGAGCTTGATGGAAGCCCAGTGGGAGGGGATTACGGCGGCACGTGCCCTGTCACGGATGACCTCCTCTACCTCATAACAGATCTGATGGGTAAAATCATCGTACAGGTTTTCGGGTTGGATGGTATACCCCATACCCCCCTGTCTATAAGCTGTTTTAAGCAATATATCAATATTTTCCCCAGTACGGGCGGTAATGGGAACCACAGGCACATTCAAGGCCCGTGACAGCCTCTCCACATCCAGGTGATCCCCCCGCTTAGTCACCTCGTCCATGAAATTGAGGGCAATGACCATAGGCCGTTCCAATTCCAGCAACTGGACGGTCAAATAAAGGTTGCGCTCAATATTAGACGCATCTACAATATTGATAATAGCGTGCGGCTGCTCCCCCACCACAAAGTTGCGCGCCACCACCTCTTCTATGGAATAAGGGGAGAGTGAGTAGATGCCCGGCAAATCCACAATGGTGGCCCTTTCGCCGTCCAATTGGGCCATTCCCTCCTTCTTCTCCACCGTTACACCAGGCCAGTTTCCCACATACTGGTTGGAACCGGTCAGGGCGTTAAACAAAGTCGTCTTTCCGCAATTTGGGTTGCCCACCAGGGCCAGCTTCATCGTCCCCACACAGCCGCTCCCGCAACCGGAGAAACCGCCGGGCTCGTAAGCTGCAGCCATACGCTTTAAGGTTTCCTCTTCAGGTATCCGCTGGAGCATTCCCCTGCGCTCTCGCTGCTCATGAGCAGGGGCCTCTTCAGGCGCACAAACTGTGATATAGGCGGCATCCTCCTTACGTAAAGAGAGTTCATACCCCCTTAGATTTACCTCAATAGGATCTCCAAAGGGAGCTGCCTTACGAACGGTCACCACAGTTCCTGGTGTCAGTCCCATGTCCACCAGCCGCCTCTTCAATGCCCCGCGATGGTTACCAACGGCACAGATGACTACACTTCTTCCCGGGGTGACCTCTTCCAGTGTAAGCTGCTTTGTCCTTATTTGCATAAAAACCTCGTTTAAAACAGACCGATAATCTTCCCGCTTTCGTCTACATCAATTTCCTCAGCTGCTGGAACCTTGGGTAGGCCCGGCATGGTCATGATATCTCCCGTAAGGGCCACTACAAAACCGGCTCCTGCAGCTACCTTGGCCTTACGTACTGTGATGCGGAACCCCTTAGGAGCCCCCAGCTTACCCTGGTCATCGGACAGAGAATACTGGGTTTTGGCCATGCACACCGGGAAAGCTCCGAAGCCGAGTTCCTCCAACCGGGCCAACTCTTTGGACGCAGCAGGGGAAAAGTCCACCCCCTCTGCTCCATATATTTTTGAGGCAACCGCCTCTATTTTCTCCCGCAAACCCATCCCATCGGGATAAACAAAGTCAAAGCGGTTTTCCTGCCCCTCCATCACCCGGATAATCTCCCGGGCCAGCTCTACACCGCCCTGTCCCCCTTTTTCCCACACCTGGGAGAGAGCCACATTCACTCCATATTTACCGCAGGCTTCCCGGATAAGGGATAACTCCGCCTCGGTGTCACTGACAAACTGATTGATGGCCACCACGGCTGGCAAGCCAAATACCCGAGTAACATTCTCTACATGCTTAAGTAAGTTAGGCAGTCCAGCCTCCAGAGCAGACAGATTTTCCTTGCTCAAACCATCCTTTGGACAACCGCCATGGTGCTTTAGGGCCCGTACTGTGGCAACGATGACCACCCCATCCGGCCTCAATCCAGCCCAGCGACATTTGATGTCCAAAAACTTTTCTGCTCCCAGGTCAGCGCCAAATCCCGCCTCAGTTACCACATAGTCGGCCAGACGAAGCGCAGCGTCAGTGGCGGCGACCGAATTGCACCCATGAGCAATGTTGGCAAAAGGTCCACCGTGGATCAAGGCTGGGGTATGCTCCAGGGTCTGTACCAGATTTGGCTTGATCGCGTCTTTGAGCAGGGCCGCCATAGCGCCCTGGGCCTTTAAATCGGCAGCGGTCACCGGCCTGTCATCGTAAGTGTACGCAACCACCATACGACCAAGCCGCTGCTTCAGATCCTTCAGTCCTGAGGCCAGGCAGAGTACCGCCATGACCTCAGATGCCACGGTGATATCGAAGCCGTCCTCCCTGGGTACCCCCTGCATGCGCCCACCCAGACCATCGACAATATTACGCAGCTGACGGTCATTCATATCAACACAGCGCCGCCATGTGATTTTCTTCACATCGATGCCCAGGGCATTCCCCTGCTGAATATGGTTGTCCAACAGGGCTGCCAGCAGATTGTTGGCCGCACCGATGGCGTGGAAATCTCCGGTGAAATGAAGATTAATGTCCTCCATGGGCACCACCTGGGCATAGCCTCCGCCGGCTGCGCCTCCCTTCACCCCGAATACCGGGCCCAAGGATGGCTCCCGCAGGGCCAGGATCACCTTTTGATCCAGCTTATGCAGCGCATCGGCCAAGCCCACAGAGGTGGTAGTCTTGCCCTCTCCGGCGGGAGTTGGATTGATGGCAGTAACCAGGATAAGCTTACCCTTCCGGGGCAGATTTTCAAGCACAGCGGTATCAATTTTAGCTTTATAGCGTCCGTAAGGCTCTAAAAACTCCTCTTGCACTCCTATGGAAGCAGCGATCTGGTTAATTGGCAGCAGACGGGCCTCCTGGGCAATCTGGATATCAGTCTTCATGGCAGTAACTCCCTTTCTTATCCCGGTACAAGGCCCACCTTTACGCAGGCCCCATATCCCATTCATGTGATAGTATTTTATACCATAAGGAACTTTCTGCCGTCAAGGGCACCAAGGGACTATCTTTATACCGCCTTTTGGAAAAAGTTTAAAGTTTCCGTAAACAATATAATGCCGTCCTTGACTTTATTTAAGAGGGAGATTATTTTTAATAAGCATATTAATGATTTGAACTGATTACCTCTCCAAACTATTTAGCAAGGAGCATCCGTATGCAAAGCGTCACCACACAAGGAGC
Organism: Oscillospiraceae bacterium; assembly: GCA_045543215.1. Lineage (GTDB taxonomy): Bacteria > Bacillota > Clostridia > Oscillospirales > Oscillospiraceae > DXYV01. The sequence goes on along the minus strand of JAZQMD010000149.1, from coordinate 36,093 downwards.
TACGGGAGCTCCAGCCCCTAATCTCCCCGTCCCGAAGAAGAAACACAAATGGCCTATCCGTCTTGCCATCATCCTGATTATCATTGGTCTGGCCGGGGCTTTGCTCCTGCATTCTATCAGCTCTGCAGGCAAGCAACTGGCCTCCTCTCTTTACATCCCCGCTACAGCCGATATAGGAGAGATCACTGTCCAAGTCTCCGGCTCAGCTGTGGTGGAACCAAACAACTCCTACCGAGTGACTGCTTTGGTCACCGGGGAGATTCTGGATGCCCCTTTTCAGGTCGGAGACACGGTACAGAAAGGGGATGTGCTCTACCAGATCGATTCCTCCGATCTGGAGAACTCCATCGCCCAGGCCCGTCTGTCTGTAGAGCAGGCCCAGCTTAGTTACGACTCTCTCATCGCCACGCAGGGAGACAGCGCTCTAAAATCCACCGACACCGGGATAATTACCAAACTCTATGTGGATGAAGGGGACTATGTGACCTCCGGCTCCCCCATAATTGACATCCTGGACCGGAACACCATGACCCTGGAACTGCCCTTCCACAGCTCCCAAGCTCAAGGCTTTCAGATCGGCCAGTCCGCCGTGGTCTTGGCCGGGGATGCCTTGGAGCCTTTGACAGGTACAATCACCCAAATTTCTCCCATCAATGAAGTGGGAGCCGGAGGTGCCCTTACTCGCAAAGTAACGATTCAGGTGGCTAATCCGGGTGCTCTTACCGAGGGCATGACAGGTACAGCTACGGTGGGAGAGGCCAGCTGTTCGGCTGTAGGAACCTTCTCCTACTCTGCCCAATCCACTGTCCATGCCCGCAACAACGGCACCCTGTCTGAGCTGTATGTATCCGAAGGTGACTGGGTTTCCAAGAACCAGACCTTGGGCTCTTATAACAATGATAGCATCTCTACCCAGGTGGAGAGCGCCCGTATCTCCCTGGAAACTGCCCAACTTGCCCTGAAAAATGCCCAGGATCGACTGGAGGACTATACCATTACCTCTCCCATTTCCGGCACGGTCATTGAAAAAAACTTTCAGGCGGGAGACAATCTGGAAGCTGGGGCAGGTTATTTGGCAGTCATTTTCGATATGTCCACCCTCACCTTTGACATGAATGTAGATGAACTATATATTTCCCAGGTGAGACCCGGCCAGAAGGTGGAAATTACTGCCGACGCAGCCGAGGGGCAGACCTTTCACGGCTGGGTGGAAACCATTAACATCAACGGCACCACCATGGGAGGGGTAACCAACTATCCTGTCACCGTGGTCATCGACAATGGTGAGGATCTTCTTCCCGGCATGAATGTTTCCGCCCATATCCTGGTGGAGCGGGCTGAGAATGTATTGCGAATTCCTGTAGGTGCGGTGCAGCGTGGGAACACCGTCCTGCTGGCTGGGGTGGATGCTTTTGACGATCAAGGCAATCTCCTTCCTGACCGGCTGGTTGAAACCACGGTGGAACTGGGCCGCAACGACGAGGACTACATTGAAGTGCGCTCCGGCCTGGATGAGGGCGATACGGTGGCTATTGTCAACACGGCCAGTTCTATCTATGAACTGATGGGCATGGCTATGACCGCCAGTCCCGGAAACATGGGTGACATACCATGAATGGGCATCTCATCGAGTTCCGGAACCTTTACAAGATCTATCAGATGGGGGATGACCATATCCATGCCCTGGATGGAATCTCCCTGAGTATCAACAGGGGAGAGTTTGTAGCCATTGTGGGCCAGTCCGGCTCAGGCAAGTCTACTGCCATGAACATCATCGGTTGCCTGGATGTACCTACCTCAGGCAGCTACTATCTTGACGGACAGGATGTGTCCGGCATGGATGATGACCAGCAGGCTGAGATTCGTAACAGGATGCTGGGCTTCATTTTCCAGCAGTATAATCTTATTCCCACACTTAATGTACAGGAAAATGTGGAACTTCCCCTACTCTATGCCGGTTTCTCCGCTGCCGAGCGCCACCAACGCTCCTCCCAGGCTTTGGCCCTGGTGGGACTGTCCGATAAAATGAAAAACCGTCCCTCCCAGCTTTCCGGGGGCCAACAGCAGCGGGTGTCCATCGCCCGGGCCCTGGCTGGGGAGCCTTCAGTTATCTTGGCCGATGAGCCCACCGGCGCGCTGGACTCCCGCACCGGCCGGGAAGTTATCGATTTTCTTCAAAAGCTCAATGATGCAGGCAATACCATTGTCCTTATTACCCATGACAACGCTATTGCCATCAAAGCCCACCGCATTATCCGCCTTCAGGACGGCAGAATCATCTACGACGGCCCCGCCCACGATCCAAGGGCGGTAGTCTCCGCCGATGAGGGGGGCGGCTTATGAATTTTACCCAGTCCTTTCGCCTGGCTCTTAAGGCCCTGTCCACCAGCAAGATGCGTGCCTTGCTTACCATGTTGGGTATCATCATCGGTGTGGCTGCCGTCATTATCATCATCTCCTTGGGAGACGGTATGAATGCCCTGATTAACGAGGAGTTTGATAAAATGGGTTCCAATCTCCTTCAAGTCTATGACATAGGACGTGGCGGAACAGTCCAGAGCAAACCAGAGGATATGTACGAGTTAGCTGAAGAATATCCCCAATACTTACGGGCCGTCTCCCCGGTAGTCTCTCTCAATGAGCCACGCCTCAAGACTAAAGATGAGGTTTTTACCTCCACCGTCACCGGCGTGGGAGAGGACTATATTGCCATTAAATCCCTCGAGGTGTCCCAGGGCCGTTTCCTTCAATACATTGATGTAGCAAGGATGCAGAATGTGTGCGTCATTGGCTCCTATATAGACGAAGAGCATTTTAACGGCGCAGGTTACGGTCAGTCCCTCCACATCAACGGCGTAACTTACCAGGTCATCGGGGTGCTTACCGAAAGTGCCGACAACACTTCCTACGGCGATGACAACACCATTTACATTCCCTACACCAATGCTGGTCGGATTAACGGCAGCACCGCAGTCACCCAGTATAACTTTTCCGCCGCCGGTGATGAAGTGTCCACCCAGGCCAAGGCGGTCATTGAGACCGCTATGGACCGACTCTACAGCCTGGAGGAAGGGGATGACAATAACAACTACATGGTTATCTCTATGAGCGAGATGATGAGCCTCATGGGTACCATCACCGACACGGTCATGACCGTACTGGTAGCCATCGCAGCCATTTCCCTCTTGGTCGGTGGAATTGGCATTATGAATATCATGCTGGTCTCGGTTACCGAGCGCACCCGGGAGATTGGTATTCGCAAATCCCTGGGGGCCAAGCGCCGGGACATTCGCAGCCAGTTCATCATCGAGGCGGCGACTACCTCCGCTGTGGGCGGAATCATTGGCATCCTTCTTGGAATTGCTCTGGCCGGTTTGGCAGGCTCCATGGTAGGGGTGGCCGCAGTCCCTTCGGTGATGGCTATCTGCGTCTCCTTCGGTGTATCTGCCGGAGTGGGTATTTTGTTCGGCTACCTGCCCGCCAATAAGGCTGCTGCCCTCAATCCCATTGATGCTTTACGTTATGATTGATTCAAACTCTCTAGGAGGCCTCTACCATGAAGCGAAGACTGACCGCATTGCTCCTCTCCTCCCTCTTGCTCACCCCCATCCTTTCGGTTTCTGCCATCAACGCTGATTTATCCCCGATCATCACCACCATGGCTGCCTTAGACATCATGGTGGGGGACGAAAAAGGAAACCTGAGCTTGGACAGCCACGTCAATCGAGCCCAGTTTGTCAAAATGGCGGTGGCCGCCTCTCCCTATGGAACCTCCATAGGGGGGCAAACCGCTGTCTCCCCTTATCCCGATGTACCCCATACTCACTGGGCTGCCCCTTATGTGGAAAAAGCCGTCTCCACCGGGCTGATTACCGGTTATTTAGACGGTACTTTCCGCCCCAGCAACCAAATTACCCTGTTGGAGGGAGTGACCATTGTCCTGCGACTGCTAGGCTATCCAAACAGCGACTTTAATGGTGTAACCGGCAGGATGGCCAAATACCGTGCCCTGGGTCTGGATAAAGGGGTAGCCTCCACCGACAGCTCTACACCCCTCACCCGCCGGGATTCCATGTATTTATTCTATAACATGCTTACCACCCCCGCCAAGGATGGGTCCATTTATCTCACCACCTTAGGCCACACACTTACCCTCTCGGGTGAGATTGACGTAAACGATCTGATCCACTCTGCTATGGAGGGGCCTATTGTAGCCAGACAGGATTTGGCCCCCCAGTTGGATTTTACCCCCAGGACAGTCTACCGCAGCGGTTTCCTCTCCTCTCTGTCCGCGATTGAGGAAAACGATGTAATTTATTATTCCAAATCAATGAGTACTGTTTGGGCCTATACCAGGAAGATTACCGGTATCTATCAAAACGCCTCCCCCTCTCCTTCCAGCCCCACTTCCGTAACCGTTGCTGGCAAAACCTACGCGATTGAGACTGCCTCTGCCTCCCATGCCCTTTCCAGCTTTGGAACCTACAGGATTGGAGATCAGATTACCCTGCTGCTGGGTAAGGATGGAGGCGTAGCCGCCGTCCTCTCCCCCTTGGACTCTGCCGGTGTACTTTACGGTGTAGTTTCCGCTACCGGAACAGGCTCATTCTCCAATGCCGATGGAGAGAGCTATACCTCCAAAACGGTTACCCTCACCGCCACGGATGGCCTTTCCTATACCTATCCAACCCAGGACTATCTTCCCACCCTGGGCAGCCTGATGCAAGTGAAAATCACAGATGACGGATCTGTCAGACTGACCAACGTCTCTTCCGCTTCCATTTCCGGAAGGGTGGACGACCAGGCCCAGACCATCGGCAACTATGAGCTGGCTGGAGAGGTCCAGATCTTAGACGTTCGCAGCCCCACGGAAACCCTGCGGGTCTATCCTGCTCGTCTGGCTGGGGTCCACCTTACCGACAACATGGTACGCTTTTATGCCACAGACTCCGCTGGTCGCATCAGTCATTTAATCCTAAACGATGTGACCGGGGACCTAGATCAGTATGGTATCCTCACCGCCATTCAAGATCTGTCTTCCCCCCTTAGCGTCTCTGCCCGCTATACCTATAACATTGGTGGGCAGTCCCAGGCCCACTTATTGAACCTACTCTATTACGTTCAGCCTGGCCCCTTTGCTCTACGCACCGACGGCTCTTTGGCATCCCTTACTGGAAAGGTTCCCTTTACCTCCCTGTCAGCAGGCATTGGCTACGATAAAAGCGGCGCCGCCTGGAGGCTGTCTGATGAGGTACAGGTATTTATCTATGACGGCGACTGGTTCTTTGCCTCACTGGGATATGTGACCGGGGACTATTCCCTCACCGGATACTATGATAAGCCCATAGCCCAGGGAGGCTGCATCCGGGTAATCGTGGCTAAACCCACTTAAAGGATATATATGCCAACAACGCAAACAGGCTCCGGGAAACAGTAGTTTCCCAGAGCCTGTTTCAAGCCTTTTTTCGATAAAAATTTACTGAAGGAAGTTTATCCCGATATGGCTGGGAGCAGGGTAGTTCCCGCAGATGATCCACCAGCTCTGGTCGCCCCCACATGTGCATGGGATAAATGGCATCCGCATCCACCGTTCTGGCCAACTGATCCAGCCCCTTCCAAAAATCCCCCTCCTGCCTGGGATCAAGAACCGCAAAGAGAATATCAACATGCCGTCCGCTCAAGCCGCTGAGCTCACGGTTCCACTTTTCCTCAATGCGGCAGTTGTCCTCCTCCGGCTCACCAGCCCACACCCACCAGTGCAAATCACCCATATGAAGGATAGACTTTCCTTCCGCCTCCACCAGAAACGCAACCCCCTCATCGGTAGAGTCCAATGTCTCCACCACAATCTCGTCCAAGCAGACCTTCTCATGAGGACAGAGGAACAGGATCTTCTCAAATACCGATCCTGGCACTCCATGACTGGCAAAGTTACCAGCATCTCTAGCCTTTCGGATATCCTGCGAACACACATAATGGGAGTTTGGATGACCCAGTTTAAAGCTTTCAAATTTAAAATGGTCCGAGTGGGCATGACTGGAAAATACATATAAGTCTTTTTCAAGATTCAGGGGAGGAACCTCTCCCTCGCTGTAATCAAAGAGCAGGAGGGTATGCTCCAGCTCTACTAAAAATCCGCTGTGTCCGATATAGGTGATCTTCATAACTAACCTCCATACGCCGGGTGCGCTCATACCAAACAAAAGCATCTGCCCTCTCAAGGGCCTATCTATGCATGGTATGATATCAAAAATACCACACTCTGGCAATAGATGTACGTATTACCGTTTTTTATTTTACATTTACGCAACTTAAAGTAGCATTGCTTTATTTCACCAAATAATAATATGTAGCCAGCTAGCTTCACTTGAAACATGTAAAGGCCCTTCCGAAAAATCTTCCGGAAGGGCCTTTTTTATTTACAGACATAGGGAGCCATATCCAATCGAACATACCATCCCTGCCCATGGCGGCAGAGAGGACACTCCCCGGGCGCAGCAGAAGCATGGACGATCTGTCCGCAGTTGAGGCACATCCAGGCTGTCTCATCGGAGTGGGAAAACAACTCTCCCTCCTCCAACAGGTCAGCGAATCGGCCAAATCGATCCCCATGAATCTTCTCTACGCCGGCAATCATTTCAAACTGCTTTCCAATGACCTGAAAGCCCTCCTCATATGCTACTTTTGAAAAGGCCGCATAATCATCCTGCCACTCCTGATACTCATTGTGCTGAGCAGCCCGTAGATAACCCAGGGTACTGTCGAAAATATCCACGGGGTAGGTTCCGTCAATACTAATATTCTGCCCGGAGCATTCCTTGAGCAGATCGTAAAAAACCTTGGCGTGGGCTTTCTCCTGGTCAGCAGTAAACTCAAATACCTTGGACACTACCGCCATCCCCTCCTTACGGGCGAAAGCAGCCGCAAAAGCATAGCGGTTTCGGGCCTGGCTTTCCCCGGCAAAGGCTCGCATCAAGTTTTCTCGCGTCTTACTCTGCATGAAATCAACATTTCCTTTGGTGTAATTGTGAAATTCAGTCGACATAATGTATACCTCCAAAATTTTGGTATATACAGTATGCCCTGAATCCCTTATCCTATTACATATACAACTCCCGCTTCAGGAAGGCCCCCTCCCCAACGCCAGAGCAGCTTTATAAGCTTCCTCAACACCCAGTTGGAGTCTGGAGATAGATTCCCCGCTGGATATCTCCACTATTTTCTCCCGTTCCTTAAAGAACCTGTCCAGAATCTGCCCACATTTCTCAAATAGAGTAAATTCACTGAGTTCGGATTCCTTCACATCAAAGGGGACCCTCTGGATATAGGACGAGGCTTCGGCAAAACGGGTAGCTGCTAAATCAATATTACTAACCATGCCGTTTATCTGCTTGCATAAGCCATCCAACGTCTGCCAATGGGCCTCCAGCTTACCTGCCAGAGCAGAATTTCCAGACTCTTGGGCCTCCCCGATCAGTGCCATCACTGCATTTACATAGCTATTTGCCAGCTGCTTTAGTTCTTTGTAAGCAGTTTGCTTAGACCACATCAATTCCACTACCGGCTGCATAAGCTTGATATACTCTCGATACCGCTGAAGCTGAACGTTTCTTTCCCCACTCAAATTAGGATAAAGCTGGGTTTGTCCCTCCGTCTCCTCTCCCCAGCCAGGTTGGATGCCAATATATACCCGGGCGCTATCCCGGTCATAAGAGATATCCACCTGAAACAGGGAGGACAGCGCACGTATCGGCACATAGGTAGTGCCATCTACCAAGTAAACTGCTACCTCCGCCCCCTCCGCATCCCGCGGAATAAATCGTTCCCCATCCACATAAATTTCCACCCCCTGCACCGCACTGATCTCCGCTTCAGTTAGCACGGTATCCGCCCGGCCTTCCGTGTTATTCATCGGCTGGGCATCAAATAAAGAGGCAATATTCACCCGCTTTCTTACATCGTCCCACTCCAGATTTGTCCCCAACATGTCGGAGATAGCCCGCAAAGGTACATAGGTGGTTCCGTTATAAAGAAAGGGATTTGTTTCCTGACCGTTTACATCGGTGGACAAATAGGGAGAAGAATTGACATACAGATTGATCCCCTTGTGGACCTCCAGCGTAACGGAGGTTAATCCAGTCCCCAAAGCTGGTGTCATAAGGGCGGCGGCGGTGGCCACAGCCACCCCAACAGCAGCCAGTTTGCGCATTGTTTTATTCATAGTGTTCTCCTTTTTTGGATGAATCACATGGCCTCCATCGTGGCGCGGATGGCCTGAAGAAACTCCCGGCCAGTTACCTTACAAGCGGGCTTAGCACCCTCCCACAGTCCGGCCAGGTCCCCCGTCATGGTTCCCCCCTCAATCGTAGAAACAGCCGCCTTTTCCACCTTTTGGGCAAAGGCAGTCAGCTGGGGAATGCTATCCAGCTCTCCCCGCTTGGCCAAGGCCCCTGTCCAGGCAAATAGAGTGGCCATGGGATTGGTGGAGACCTCTTCCCCTCTCAAATGGCGGTAATAGTGCTGGGTCACAGTTCCGTGGGCGGCTTCGTACTCATACTTACCGTCGGGAGAAACCAGCACAGAGGTCATCATAGCCAGGGAGCCAAAGGCAGTAGAAACCATATCACTCATTACGTCCCCGTCATAATTCTTGCAGGCCCAGATAAAGCCCCCCTTGGATCGGATGACACGGGCCACCGCGTCATCGATCAGGGTATAAAAATAGGAAAGCCCCAGCTCTTTAAACTTGGCTTCATACTCTTGGACGAAAATCTCCGCAAAAATATCCTTAAAGGTATGATCGTACTGCTTGGAAATGGTATCCTTTGTAGAAAACCACAAATCCTGCCTGGTATTCACCGCATACTGGAAACAGGAACGGGCAAAGGAAGAAATCGATCCATCCAGATTAAACTGCCCCTGAAGTACGCCAGGTTCTTTGAAATCGTGTATCATCTGTCTGTATTCTTTTCCGTCCCCGCCAGTGACCACCAACTCCGCCTTGCCGGGACCAGGGACTCGATATTCACTGGCCTTATATACATCCCCAAAGGCGTGGCGGGCAATGGCAATAGGCCGCTGCCAGTTTTTCACCACGGGACTGATCCCCTTCACCATAATGGGAGTGCGAAACACAGTGCCATCCAGGATAGCCCGGATGGTGCCGTTAGGGGACTTCCACATCTGAGTCAGCTTATATTCTTCAACCCGTTGGGCATTTGGGGTAATGGTGGCACATTTAACCCCCACTCCATACTTTTTGATGGCCTGTGCAGCTTCCACAGTAACCTGGTCGCCAGTGCGCTCCCGCTCAGGCAAGCCCAGGTCGTAATATTCGGTCTTTAAATCGATATAAGGGGTGAGAAGAATATCCTTTACGTCCTGCCAAAGAATGCGGGTCATTTCATCCCCATCCAGCTCCACAAGAGGGGTGCTCATCTTAATCTTTTCCACGGCTACCACCCTGCCTTCTCTTTCAAATCTAAGCCTATTATAGGGTGCATAGGCAAAAAAAACAAGGGTCGAATTTCCCTTGCCTTTTTTCGGCAAATCCCCTATAATAATTGCCAAGAAAAGCGGGCTGGCATAAAGATGCTCAGGTAAGTGTAAATATAGATTTCTGCTGAGCAAAATCATCCCGCTGCTTTTAAAATTAAACTATACTAAAATGCAAAGGAGTAATTACTATGGAAAAGACTTATATCCCCCAAGGATACTCTCCTAAGCTTAATTTATATGATACCCAAAAGGCCATTGGTCTTTTGAAGCGTCTCTTTGCCGATACCCTTTCCGGGGCCCTCCATCTACGCCGGGTATCTGCCCCCTTATTTGTGGAGGCCTCCACCGGTTTAAACGATGACCTCAACGGTGTGGAGCGTCCGGTGGGCTTCGATGTACCCGCTTCCGGTCGGGACGCACAGGTGGTTCATTCCCTAGCCAAATGGAAACGTATGGCTCTATACCGTTACCAATTCTCTGTTGGAGAAGGGCTGTATACCGATATGAATGCCATTCGTCGGGATGAGATTCCTGACAATCTCCATTCAGTCTATGTGGATCAGTGGGACTGGGAGAAAGTCATTGCCCCCCGGGATCGGAACGAGGGTTACTTAAAGGAAACCGTCCGCGCCATTGTTGGGGCCATGCGGGAGACTCAGAACACCCTGCAGGCAGTCTACTCTCAGCTGGCCTCCCTCCCCTTGATCGATACCGATGTGGCCTTTGTTACCACCCAAGAATTGGAGGATCGCTGGCCTGAGCTTACCCCCAAGCAGAGGGAGAATGCCTTTGTAAAGGAACATCCCACTACCTTCCTTATGTCTATCGGCTCCCCCCTGAAGTCGGGAAAACCCCATGACGGCCGTGCTCCCGACTACGACGACTGGACCCTCAACGGGGACATCCTTGTTTGGAACTCTGTACTGGAACGTGCCCTTGAGCTATCCTCCATGGGCATCCGGGTAGATCCTGATGCCATGAACCGTCAGCTTTCTGCTGCCGGCTGTGACGACCGGCGCTCCCTTCCCTTCCACAAAATGCTGCTGGAGGGTAAGCTCCCACCGACCATCGGTGGCGGTATTGGACAGTCCCGCCTGTGTATGCACCTGCTGGGCAACGCCCATATCGGTGAGGTTCAGGCCAGTATCTGGGATAAGGAAACCATGGATACCTGTAAAGCCGCTGGGGTAGTGTTGTTGTAATTTCACCCCAATCCATACTTTCTTTAAATGACATGCTTCTGAATCGGTCCCGGCGCTGTCTTAATTAGACTCTAAATTTTTTCATTATTAGGAGGAAACATTCCTCTACCTTTTTCGTCTTATTCATTGAGACGAATTTTACTAATGTAGGAAAAATGAAAAATAAGGGTTAATTTTAAAAAATTTTAACAGATTTGTTTCTTTTTTGTAATTGTATTTTATCCTTCTTTACATTACACTGACACCTATACCTGATTTTAGGAGGATTATAAAATGTCAGAAAAGCAAAATAGTGCCGTAGCTGTGGCAGAAGCGCCAGCCGCACCCACTATGCCCGGCAAGCCAGTTAAGAAAAAACGCAGTAAACGGCAAATTAAACGAATCATTGGCATTGTAGTCACGATTGCCATCTTGGCCGCTGCGGTTTTTTCCATCTGGTATTTCGTATTCCGAAAGCCCAACACTCAAGGTAGTATCCTCCCTTCCACTGCCACCGTCGATACCATCCGCAGTACCGTACAGGGCAACGGCAATGCCAAACCCAAAGACACCGCCGCAATTACCCTTACCGCCGGAGGCACTGTGCAGGAGGTCTTTGTATCTGAAGGTGAAACGGTCACGGCTGGCCAGCCCCTATACACCATCAACTCCACCGTGGCCCAGGATGCCGTTACCGCCGCCCAGGAATCTTTAAATGGCCTGCGTAAAGACATGAACGACCTTCAAAAAGCCCTTAATAATCTGACGATTACCGCCCCTTTCTCCGGAAAACTGATTGAAGTCGGAAAATTTCAGGTGGGTGAAAACGCCGCTTCTGGTGCTGCTGTGGCTACCTTAGTCAACGACCTCACTCTGAAGCTGCCCCTCTATTACAGTTACGCCTACGAAAATGACATTTACATAGGCCAGAGCGTAGAGGTCTCTATCCCCTCCACTATGGGCACTCACACCGGAACAGTGGAAACCATTAACAAGGTTAGCCGTGTGGTTCCAGAAGGGGCTACCCTCTTCGAGGTTGTGGTCGCCCTTAAAAATCCCGGCACCCTCACCGCCGATATGGAGGCCACCGCCTCCATGATTGCTGCCGACGGCTCATCCATCTTTCCCTATGAAAACGGAAAGCTGGAGTATTACGAAACACGGGAGATTACTACAAAGGCAGGAGGACCTGTTCTATCGGTAGATTTACTTAAGTATGCCAACGTCACTGCTGGGCAAACCCTGCTGGCGCTTGGCTCGGAAGAGCAGGAGTCCCTTATTCGGGCTAAACAAAAAGAGATTAGTGATGCCCAAGACAAGCTGAGTGAGGCCCAGAAGGCACTTGCCAACTTCAATGCTGTAGCACCAATTGACGGGGTTGTTATGTCCTGCACTATTTCTCCGGGACAGAGCGTCAAAGCCAACGACACTGTTATTACCATTTCCAATACAACCAGCATGATCGTAGAAATTACGGTAGATGACCGCAACATCAGCTTTGTCAAGCCAGGCATGACCATTGATCTGACTGATCACAACGAAAACACATACACGGGTACCGTCACTAATATCAACATGACCGCCGGTGGGAGTGGTGGTTCCAGTTCCTCTGGTATGACCAATTATCCTGTTACCCTCACTGTCGATAACCAAGACGGTACTCTTCTGCAGGGCATGTGGCTGACCTACTCCTTTGTCACCAGCGAATCGGAAAACTGTGTTACCATTCCCATTCAATGTGTTAAGTCCATAAGTGATAAAGATGGAAATCCAGTCACCGTGGTCTTTCTTGAGGCAGACAGCCGCCCAGAAAATACCGTGGATGCCGATCTGCCCGAATCTGCGCCAGGGGACACATCCCTCCAGTATCCCACTGAAAAAGACGGTTATTATCCTGTCCCGGTAGAAACTGGCCTGAGTGACCGTTACAATGTAGAGATTACCTCTGGTCTTAACGAAGGCGACGTTGTTTTTAACAGCTATGTAATGACCACCGCATATTAAGGAGTGGTCTTATGTTAATCGATATTCAAAACCTATATAAAATCTATCACGAGGGCCTGGAAAGTGAAGTGCGCGCCTTAGATGGAGTCTCCCTTTCCATTGACCGGGGAGAGTTTGTGGCTATTATCGGTACCTCTGGTTCAGGTAAATCTACCTTGATGAACATCCTGGGCTGTCTGGACATTCCAACCCATGGAGACTATCACCTGGACGGCACTGATATCACCGAGCTTAATGACCGGGAACTGGCCCACATTCGTAACAAAGAGATCGGATTTATCTTTCAGGGCTACAATCTCATTCCCGCCCTGTCCGCTTATGAAAATGTAGAACTTCCCCTGATTTATCAGGGCATCCCTATTGGGAAACGGAAGGAGCTAATCATGGCGGCCCTTGAAAAAGTTGGCATGGATGGCCGGGCCGACCATAAGCCCTCTGAGATGTCTGGTGGTCAGCAACAGCGGGTAGCCATCGCCCGGGCCATTGCTACCCGCCCCCCCATTATTATGGCGGATGAACCAACCGGCGCTCTGGATTCCAAAACCGGGCGACATGTGCTGGAGATACTCCACGCTCTCCATGAAGAAGAAGGCCGCACCATTATTCTAATTACCCACGACAACGGTATTGCATCTACTGCCTCACGCATTGTACGTATCTCCGATGGACACATTGTAGCCGACGGAAGCCGAGAGGAGGTCGGACTATGAACATCACCCAAGCTCTTAAGATGGCTGCAAAATCCATTTCATCCAACAAAGGGCGCTCTTTACTCACCATGTTGGGTGTCATCATTGGTTTGGCCGCTGTCATTATCCTGGTGTCCTATGCCAAGGGTCAGAATCTTGCCCTTCAAGAGTATTATGATAGCATGGGTAACAATAAACTCACCGTACATGCATCCACCTGGCAAGGCGGGATCGACGTGGCCGGAGAACTATATGATTACTGTCTCCAACTAGATGACTACGTAACCGGAGTTACCCCTATGGGTCAGGTATCAAGCAACACTATCATTAAATACGGCGTCCAATCCATAGGAGCTGAGGAGGACTGGAACACCCGCCCCACCCTCTACTTAAGCAATGACCAGTTTGGCTTATGCAACAATTATAAGGTAGTAAACGGTCGGGAGCTGAGCTACTTAGACGTGCAAAAGTCTAACCAGGTATGTGTGCTTGGTTCTGGCATCGCCTCCACCCTGTTCAACTTAGTAGACCCGGTTGGCAAGACCATCACCATCAACGGACTACCCTTTCTGGTTATAGGGGTATACGGAGCCAAAGGCTCTGGCGTAACCCAGCCCAATGAGGAGGGAGACAACTGGCAACAGATGGAGATGAGCCGCATGGACCGCATCGTGGTCATCCCCCATACCTTTAATCGGATATTTAACAACAACCAGCCTATCGAGCAGTATATTGTGAAGGCGAAAGATAGCCGGTCTGCCATGCACGCTGCCACTCTCATAAAAGGTTTTCTCAGCGGCCTGATTAGTAATGGTTACGGTTATTCAGACGTGTTCAACGAGAGTGTCTTTCAAGCGGAGCAAAATGAAGCAAACGCCCTCCAGCAACGGTTTTTGGGCGGCATTGCGGCCATTTCCCTTCTGGTTGGCGGTATCGGTATCATGAATATTATGCTGGTTACCGTCACTGAACGCACCCGCGAGATCGGCATTCGCAAAGCGATTGGCGCTGAACGCAGGAGCATTATTGTCCAATTCCTGATTGAGGCGGCCATGATTTGTGGTATCGGTGGACTTTTTGGTATTATAGTTGGCTGTCTTGGTACCCTTATCGTAGGCAAAATGTCCTTTAATGTTATCATGTTGCCCGGTATTGAGATCACCGTAGGGGCCTTCGCTATCTCGGTGGCCCTTGGCATCATTTTTGGTCTATACCCCGCCGCAAAAGCTTCCCGCCTGCAGCCTGTGGAGGCCCTGAGGGCAGATTAAGAGGAGAATAAATATGAAGATAAAACCAATTTTAGCGTCTATTTTGACTGCTGCCTGCTTATCCAGCCTTATCGTTGTCCCCTCTGCCGCAGCCTCTTCCGCCAGCGGCACGGTATCCACCTTCTCCGATATTACTGATCCAACCCTGGGCGAGTCAGTGGAGGCCCTACGCATGATGGGAGTTATCGACGGCCTGCCCGGCGGTACTTATAATCCCGAAGGCAATCTCAATCGAGCTGAATTCTGTAAACTAACCGTGACCATCATGGGTCTGGGTGACCAAGTTGCCGCCCAAGCCAACCGTACCGTCTTTTCTGACGTGACTGGCACATATTGGGCCAGAGGGTATATTAACCTAGCCTCCGCCCAAGTGGTGGAGCAAAGCTCAGGTGCCCGCCTCATCATGGGAATAGGGGATGGTACTTTCCGTCCAGGGCGCAACATTACCTTCGGCGAGGCAATTACCATCCTCTTACGCGTTCTGGGCTATACTGCTGAGGCCAGTGTAAGCTGGCCCCAGGGTGCCATCTCCACCGCCCAGACTATTGGATTGACCAAGGGCCTTCCCTTCCTTACCAGTGGAGATGCCATCACTCGAGGTCAGGCCGCCTTGCTGTTTTACAACATGCTACTTGCCAATCCTAAGGAGAGTGGAGATATTTATGCTGCCTCCCGTGGCTCAGTGGTGTCTGGAGCACTATTGCTAAACTGCAATGCCAAGACTGCCGATGGCTCTTCCGGTGCTGTCCAGGTATCTGGTAAGGACGCGGTGCTCCCTGCGGTGAATAATCCCGCCTCCTTCTTCCAGGGCAAAAGCGGAATTGCAGTATACAACTCCGCAGGGCGGTTTCTCACCTTCCTGCCAAACCAGGGCACCAGTAATTCCACCGTGATTTCCAATGGAGCCTCTGCCTCCGGTTTGACCCTGAACAACGGCACCTTTCTTGCCCTTTCCGCCTCTACTCCTGTTTGGCGTAATGATGAAAAATCGACCTATGGGGAAAGCTGGGTTACCCTGGACCGAAGGGGAGTCTCCCTCACGGTCTACTATACCGCCGCTGGCGGGGTTGACTACATTTATGTAAATACCACCTCCTCCACCGGCGGTGCTGTAATCAATTTTGGAAACAATGTTGGCAATCCCTTTCTTTCCCTGGTGGGCAAAGATACCGGATACACCATCTATAAAAACGGTAGTCAGGCCACTTCCTCCGATATCCGTCAGTACGATGTGGCCACCTATGACCCCACTACCCGCAGCCTGATGGTTTCCGATCTGCGCCTTTCCGGTGTTTACGAGGAGGCTACTCCAAACCTTACTGCGCCTACCAAAATTAAGCTTTTGGGTGCTGAGTTTCCTGTGCTGGAATCCGCCTGGGATACCCTGCGCAACTTCCAGGTCGGCTCTGCCATGACCTTGCTTTTCACTTCAGACGGTATGGTAGCTGGGGCTGTCTCCCCCTCTGAATGTCGGGCCAACGCCGTAGGCATCGCCTCCATCAGCGGCTCCACCGCCACCGTCAAACTACTGGACTCCGTCTTACCTGAGCTTAAGGGTACTTATATCGGCAGCAATGTGGGTAACCTAGACGGCCAACTGGTATCAGTAACCTATAGCGGCAGGGGCGGAAACCTTTCTCTGGTTCGTCTCACCTCCTCATCCCTTCCCGGTGCCCTTGATGTATCAAGAAAGACCTTAGGCTCCACCCCTCTGTCCAACACTGTCCATATCTATGATCGGGTTGGAAAGGGGCCTGTGGTAGAGGTAGCCCTTGCTGATATACCCTTCCTTTCCGTTCCTGCCGATGATATTACCTACGCTCGTACCAATTATGCGGGCAAGGTCGATCTAATTGTTTTGAATGATATTACGGGAACCGCATATCAGTATGGCATAGTCAGTACTTCGCTCTCGGAGGAAAAGGACGAAAATGGCAACCCATCTAGCCAATCCTACAATATAACCTTTTCTAACCCCAAAAACTCCATTACAGTCACCTCCGGTGTATCTACTGATTTCGGTAGCCAATTTGTAGGTTGGGTTTCTGCCTCCAGTTCTGATGGAACAAAGCAGACCCTGGTGCGCACCATAGGACTCATACCTACCACCAGCTTTTCCCGCCAGAACATTGACCTGGAAAGCAACAGCGTCAAGGCAGGTATCCTAACCCTGCCTCTGTCTTCAGATTTGCTGTGCTACAATAGCCGCAGCGGAAGCTGGGTGGCCTCACTCAACGATTTTCTAGCCTCCTCCAACACATTTGTTGCTTATTATGACCGCAATCCCAATGAGGGTGGTAAAGTACGTATCTTGGTATCCAGATAAAGAAATATAAGACCCTGGTGCGGAGCAAATCTCCGCGCCAGGGTGTTTATTTGCATCATTATATAAAGACTATTTTGATGCCTTGGATGGCTCAGGTTAGTTAAGTCGAAATTAGGGCTTGCATTTTTCCCTCCTGTGTGGTATAAAAAATTTAGTTTAAACCCTTTGAACAGGAAAATAGCGTATTCCCGCATCTCTAAGAGAGGGTCGGCCATTGGCTGCAAGCCGTCCCGGGGTGCTGCGCTTAGTTCGCCTGGGAGGGGTTCTGGGGAAAGACGGAACCGGCCAGCCACCGTTATGGGCTATAAGCGCGTGCAAACTTTGCACGAATGGTGGGTGGTACCGCGGGAGCTATGCCTTTCGTCCCCATTACGGGGAGGAAAGGCTTTTTTATTTCCGCACCACATCATATTATTTACCTAAACTACAATTTCATTATCCGCCCCTACGTGAATGATAAAGTCGCATGATTGACCTTGTCCATTTCATCCGAAAAGGAGCTGTACGCAGATGAAAGAACAGCTAGCAAAGATTCGTACCGAAGCCTTGGCCGCCTTCGAGCAGGCCAAGACTCCCGCCGACCTGGACATCTTACGGGTTCAGTACCTTGGTAAAAAAGGAGAGCTTACCGTTCTGCTCAAACAGATGGGCAAATTGTCTGCTGAAGAGCGTCCAATAATGGGTCAAATTGCCAATGAGGTGCGCACCGCCCTGGAATACGCCCTGGACGCCACCTCCCGTAAGCTGGAAGAAGCTGCTTTGGAATTACGCCTCAAAGCGGAGACGGTAGACGTAACCATCCCTGGCAAGCACATCCAGATTGGCCATAGGCATCCCATGTATATCGTCTTGGATGAACTGAAAGAAATTTTTATCGGTATGGGTTTCACCGTATTAGATGGCCCGGAAGTAGAGTTTGCCGAATATAACTTTGATCGGCTCAACGCCGAAGAAGGCCACCCATCCCGAGACTGGTCAGATACCTTCTATTTCGACAAGAATAGCCGGGTAATGCTCCGCTCCCAGACCTCTCCCATGCAGGTACGGGCCATGGACACTATGAAATTACCCATCCGTATCATTGCTCCCGGGCGAGTGTACCGAAAGGACGAGGTGGATGCCACCCACTCCCCCATGTTTCACCAGGTGGAAGGCATGGTCATTGACAAAGGGATTACCATGGCTGATTTAAAAGGTACCCTGAACACGGTTGTGGAACAGCTGTATGGAAAGGGTACCAAGACCCGCTTTCGCCCCCACCACTTTCCCTTTACCGAGCCATCCTGCGAGATGGATGTGCAATGCCACAAATGCAGCGGCATCGGCTGTCCCACCTGCAAAGGTGAGGGATGGATCGAGTTACTGGGAGCTGGCATGATCCACCCCAAGGTACTGGAGATGGCGGGCATCGATACCAGCATCTATTCCGGCTGGGCCTTTGGTATCGGTCTGGAGCGGACTGCCATGCGACGGTTTAAAATTGCCGATTTGCGCTTAATTTTTGAAAATGATATTCGCTTCCTGGAGCAATTCTGAGAAAGGAGTGTATCAACCATGAATTTATCCCGTAAATGGCTTCATGAATTTGTCACGGTCAATGCCTCCCCGAAAGAATTTGCAGAAGCTATGACCCTCTCCGGCTCCAAGGTGGAGATTACCACTGACCTGGGAGCCGAGATTAAAAACGTTGTTGTAGGCCAAATCTTGTCCATGGTACGCCACCCGGACAGCGACCATATGTGGGTGTGTCAGATAGATGTAGGACAAATGGAACCTGTCCAAATCGTCACCGGCGCCTGGAACATACATGAGGGAGACATGGTTCCTGTAGCTCTGCACAAGTCCCTTCTCCCCGGCGGCAAAAAGATTGAAAAAGGCAAGCTGCGCGGCGTGCTGTCCAACGGTATGCTATGCTCCCTGAAGGAGCTGAATCTGGATGAGCGTGATTTCCCCTACGCTGTCATTACTGCCGCCGCCTTGCTCAACGATTATAAGCCCCTGGACCCAGAGAACCCCTCTATTCCCAATGGTGTTTCCCCAGGCCATCCCATCTTTGGTAAGGTGAAGGCTGCTCTTGTTTTATCCGTAGAATCCGTCGACAGCCAGTATGTCATCGTCTGCAACAGCGGTGATCAACAGCACACCGTGACCACCAACTGCGCCAACATTCACCCCCACGACATGATAGCATTGGACACGGAGAAAGAGCGTATCTGTACTCTAGCTGATCTTCACGCCCAGCAGGCGGAGTTTCCTCACTGTATTCCCGACGGTATCTTTGTCCTCCAGGAGGATGGGATAAAGCCAGGTGATGATATCAAACCTATCATTGGCGCAGACGATCAGATCGTGGAGTTCGAGATCACCCCCAATCGTCCCGACTGCCTGTCCATCATTGGTCTAGCCCGGGAGGCGGCCGCCACCTTTGGTACTCACCTTATCCTCCATGAACCGATGGTTAAGGGCGGGGCCGATGGGTCACTGGCCGATCTACTGGAAGTTACCACTTCTGATACCGATCTATGCCCTCGTTACACCGCCCGTATGGTGCGTAACGTGAAGATCGCCCCCTCCCCAAAATGGATGCGGGAGCGGCTACGGGCTATGGGCATACGGCCTATTAATAATATTGTGGACATCACCAACTACGTTATGCTGGAGTACGGTCAACCCATGCACGCCTTTGACTACCGATATGTGAAAGGTGGACATATCATCGTACGCCGGGCCCATGAAGGGGAGGAGCTTACCACACTGGACGGCAATGTACGCAAACTGGACTGTACTATGCTGGTTATTGCCGATGAAGACCGGGCAGTTGGTCTGGCAGGCATTATGGGTGGGGAAAATAGCGAAATTGTGAACGACACCGTGGACGTGGTGTTTGAGTCCGCCTGTTTTGATGGAACCTCCATTCGTAAAACAGCTTTGGCTCTAGGCATGCGCACCGAAGCATCTGCCAAGTTTGAAAAGGGACTGGACCCTATGAACACCCTTCCCGCCGTCAATCGGGCCTGCGAACTGGTGGAGTTATTGGGGGCCGGCCATGTTGTGGATGGAATCATTGATATCCTCAACCATGTTCCTCAGCCAACCATCCTTAAGCTGGAACCAGGGAAAATTAATGCCCTCCTGGGTACCGATGTATCCACCGAAGAAATGATCAGTATCCTTACCAAGCTTGGATTCCAGACGGAGGGAAACACCGTCTGCGTACCATCCTGGCGTGGGGACGTGTCCACCATGGCCGACCTGGCTGAGGAGGTGGCCAGGTTCTACGGCTATAACAACATCCCCGCCACCCCCATGCAGGGCCAGACCACCCAGGGCGGCTATTCTCCCAGACAGCAGATGGAAAACCAGCTGGGCGCCCTGTGCCGTACCTGCGGGTACAGCGAAATCATCACCTATTCCTTTATCTCCCCTTCATATTATAACAAGATTCGCTGGCCTGAGGATTTTCATCTGCGCAAGTCCCTCAAAATCCTGAACCCCCTGGGAGAGGATACCTCCATCATGCGCACCACCACTCTGCCCTCCATGCTGGAAATCCTAACTCGCAACTACAATTACCGCAACAAGTCTGTCAAACTTTATGAACTAGGTCGCGTCTACCTCCCGGATGGTGAGAACGGCTTGGCCAACGAAGCAAAAGTGCTTACTCTAGGAGCCTATGGGGATGATATGGACTTCTTTGTCCTAAAAGGAACTATTGAGGCAATTTTAGAGGATATCCGAGTTAAGGAGATACGTTTCCTGCCTATCGCCCAGGACAATCCCCTGGGACGCTCCTACCATCCCGGTCGTTGCGCCACCGTTTGGAACGGCAGCAACTGTCTGGGTATGTTTGGTCAGATTCATCCTTTGACAGCCCGTAATTATAGTGTGGACGCTCCTCTCTACTGCGCCGAGCTTTTCTTTGAGGAGTTATTTTTAGCTAAGGGGGCCGATGCGGAATATCTACCACTGCCCAAGTTTCCCTCGGTCATTCGGGACATCGCCCTGGTGTGCGATGATGAGATTACTGTGGGAGCTTTGGAAGCCTGCATCAGCCGTGGAACTAAAGGTTTTCTGAAAAAAATAGAACTCTTTGATATCTATCGCGGCAAGGGGGTTCCAGAGGGCAAAAAGTCAGTCGCCTTTAACCTCACCCTCCGGGCCGATGACCGCTCTCTCACCGGCGAACAAGCTGATGAGGATGTGAAGCATATTTTAACTGAACTGGAAACGAAGTTTGGAGCCATTTTGCGCTAGCCCCATTCTTTACAATTTTTTAAAAAGTTTATGGTTTTCATTTGACAGTCTTCTGCAATTGGGCTACAATGATGACATAAACCTTTTGGGAGGTGCGCCGGATGGAGATGGATTATACCCGGAAATTTAGCTTGAATTACGATAAGGATGATGAAATCAAGATAGCGCTGACCTCAGTTTATAACGCCTTACAGGAGAAGGGCTACAACCCCATCAATCAAATCGTGGGCTATATCCTTTCCGAGGATCCCACCTATATTACCAATTACAACGGTGCCCGAACCCTTATTCGTAAAATCGATCGCGATGAGTTACTCCAGACCCTGCTAAAAAGCTATTTATCTGAATAAAAATAAAAAGCCAGCCTGGGTTATAAAAATCAGGCTGACTTTTATTTTAATCATATGTAAAATTTTACTTTGCCCCCATAAGCAAATACATGACTGCCTTCTGAACATGGAGACGATTCTCCGCCTCCTCAAATATCTCATTTGCGTGGGCCTCAAAGACCTCTGCTGTAATTTCTTCCCCCTTATGAGCCGGAAGGCAGTGCTGTATCATGCAGCCTGGATGGGTCAGTTCCATCAAAGCATTGTTTACCTGATAACCGGAAAAGGCCTTCTCCCGCTTGGCCTTTTCCTCCTCCTGTCCCATGGAGGCCCACACATCTGTAACCACTACATCGGCATCAATAGCGGCCTGCTCCGGCTTTCGGCATAGTTGAAACTTCGCGTCTGTCACTGTCTTAGCAAAATCCAGTACCCTGGCATCTGGATCATACCCCTCGGGACAGGCCACCGATACGTCCATGCCACACTTTAGTCCTCCCACAATGAGGGAGTTAGCCATATTGTTGCCGTCCCCAATGAAGCATAACTTCAACCCATCCAGCCGAGTCATTTTCTCCCGAATCGTCATAAGATCCGCCAATACCTGGCAAGGATGGGAAAAATCGGTCAGTCCATTAATAACAGGGATGGAAGCATGTTTCGCCAAAGTCTCCACTGACTGCTGAGCATAGGTACGGATCATGATACCGTCACAGTACCGGGAGAGCACCCGGGCAGTATCCTCAATAGGCTCCCCCCGGCCGATCTGGCTCTCCTTCCCTGAAAGAAAGAGGGCATGCCCACCCAGCTGATACATTCCAACCTCAAAGGAAACCCGGGTACGAGTAGAATTTTTCTCAAAAATCATAGCCAGCGTTTTACCCTGGAGCCGGTTGTGGATAAGACCGTGTTTTTGGTCGTATTTCATCTGGTCGCCCACATCCAGGATATTCAAAATTTCCTCTCGGGAGAGGTCCAGCAGTTTCAGTAGATCCTTTTGCATGGTTTCAACCCCTTTTCTCAAAATTAGGCGCACAACACCCCATTTAAAATGGTCAATCCCTTGTCCATCTCCTCCTGGGTGATGGTTAAAGGCGGAAGGAAGCGCAATCCCTTCCCGGCAGTAAGAGAAAGCAATCCCGCCTGATTGAGCTTGGCGCACAACTCTTTGTTCCCGTATCCCTCGGTCACTTCCACGCCAATCATCAGCCCCAGCCCCCGGGTCTGCCCCAAGCAGGGTAGCCTCATGGCCTCAATCCTTGAACGCAGATACTCTCCCTTCTTCCGGACCTGAACCAGAGTAGCGTCATCCAGAATATCCAGTACGGCACAGCCAGCAGCGGCACAGATGGGATTTCCACCAAACGTGGTAGCATGAGTACCTGCCGTGAGTACTTTTCGGCAGCCCTCGTTGACCAAAAAACCACCCATGGGCAAACCACCGGCAATTCCTTTGGCAAAGGAGGCTGCGTCCGGCACAATACCGTACTGCTGAAAGGCAAACAACGAACCGGTACGGCCAATTCCCGTCTGCACCTCGTCCACCAATAATAGCCAGTCTCGCTCGGCACATAGCTCTGCCAAAGCTTGAACAAAGGTCTTATCCAGGGGAAGCACTCCGCCCTCCCCCTGCACCAGTTCCACTAAAACAGCACAAACATCGTGCCCGGCTACCTCTTTAATCCCTTCCAGATCTGGGTCTGCGTAACGGAAACCCTCAGTAAAGGGAAAAAAATAATTGTGAAACACGTCCTGGCCAGTGGCATTAAGGGTTGTAATCGTGCGGCCGTGGAAGGAGTTCTTCAGGGTCAGGATAGTGGATCGGCCCATACCGTACTTGTCAAAAGAATACTTGCGGGCCAGCTTGATGATCCCCTCATTTGCCTCCGCTCCGGAATTGGCAAAAAAGGCCGCTGCCATTCCGGAGCGGGTACAAAGCTGCTGCGCCAGCTTTACAGAAGGCTGTGAGTAGAATAAATTGGATACGTGACCTAGTTTTGCCGCTTGATCGGTGACTGCAGCCACCCACTTCTCATGAGCCATACCCACACTGAGCACTCCAATACCAGAAGCAAAATCAATATACTGCTTTCCTGCAAGGTCGTATAGCGTGGCATTGCTGCCATGATCGATATCCACATCGTTTCGGCCATAGGTCTGAATGATGTATTGGTGATCCAAACAGACCAGTTCTTTGTGATCCACGGACATTCTCCTTTACTTTAGTAGCATGGTTCCAACGCCCTGGTCGGAAAGCATCTCAATGAGAATAGCATGTGGGATGCGTCCATCCAGAATATGAGTGCGGTCTACACCGGAGCGTACTGCCTCCACACAGCAGTCCACCTTGGGAGTCATGCCGCCGGAGATCATACCGTCCTTCACCAGACCAGGCACTTCAGACACCCGAACCACATTGATGAGGGTGGAGTCATCCTTTGGATTGCGCAACAGGCCCCGTACATCGGTAAGGAGAACCAGCTTCTCTGCCCCAATAGCCACAGCCAGTTTAGCTGCAGCAGTATCCGCATTAACGTTGTACGCAGTTTGCCCATCCTCGCCCTGGGCTACGGTGGACACCACCGGAATATAGCCGGCATTGAGGCAGTCCTCCACAATTGTAGGATCAACCTCCCTAATCTCCCCTACCAGGCCGTATTTTTCATCCAGGCATACTGCCTTGAACATACCCCCGTCCATACCGCACAATCCGATGGCCTTTCCTCCTGTGCAATTGATGGTGCCAACCAAGTCCTTATTCACTTTGCCGCACAGCACCTGCTGAACGATATCCATGGTTTCCCGATCAGTATAGCGCAAGCCATCCACAAATTTGGATTGCTTACCAATCTTTTTGAGCATGTCATTGATCTCCGGCCCACCGCCATGAACCACCACCACCCGGATACCCACCAAGTTGAGCAGAATAATATCGGAGATCACCGCATGGCGCAATTCATCAGAGATCATAGCGTTTCCACCGTATTTAATCACCACAGTTTTACCGGTAAATTTCTGGATATAAGGCAGGGCCTCCACCAGCACCTGCGCGCGTTCCGTATAAGAATAGGGCATGACTCATCCACTCCAAAAATTCCGTTTTCGCACCCTTGAAAATTAATTATATCGATTATCTGTCTTTTCCCGGGAGATCCCCGGCCTTCAAGTCCGGTAGTCGCCGTTAATCTTCACATACTCATAGGTTAAATCACATCCCCAACAGGATACGGTATGCGCTCCTTCGTTGAGGCCCACGTCAATGATTACCTCGTCCCGACTGAGAACCTTCCTGGCCAATTCCTCGTCAAAATCAAGCCCTGTCCCCTGTTTACAAACCAACACCTCCCCCAGATCAGAGGAAAATTTTATATCCACATACTCCGGACGGAAGGGGGCCTTGGAATAGCCCATGGCACATAGCACCCGCCCCCAGTTTGCATCCGCTCCGAACATAGCCGCCTTTACCAGAGGTGAGCCTACCACTGACTTGGCCAAACGCTCGGCAGTCTCCTCACTGCGGGCGTTACGTACCGTACAGGTAACCAGGCGACTGGCTCCCTCTCCGTCTGCAGCAATAGCCCGCGCCAAATACTCACATATGTAGCGAAGCGCCTTGCAGAATAGATCATAATCGTCATCCTTCCACTCGATCTGCCCGTTTCCTGCCAATCCGTTGGCCAACACCAGGCACATATCATTGGTGGACGTATCCCCATCCACAGTAACCCTATTAAAGGTACGGGGAACAACATCATGAAGGGCCTCCTGCAGCATATCATCGGTAATCGCGCAGTCGGTCGTAATAAATGCCAGCATAGTACCCATGTTGGGATGGATCATGCCCGAGCCCTTGGCAATAGCCCCAATGGTCACCAGCTTGCCCCCGATTTCAATAGTAACGGCAAGCTCCTTTTTCACCGTATCCGTGGTCATAATAGCCCGGGCCGCCTCATCAGAACCCTGTCCGGAAAGCCGGGCCACCAGTTCAGGCATACTCTCCTGGATTGCCTCAATATTCAGCTCCTGTCCAATTACCCCGGTAGAAGCTACAGCAAAGTCTCGCTCCTTCAGGCCGGTGGCTATCGCCGCCGCCTGACACATGGACCGGGCATGCTCATGACCGTTTGGAGCACAAGCGTTTGCATTCCCGCTGTTGATCACCACTCCACGGAGCACACCGTCCTCCAGGTGATCCATGGTGATGTATAAAGGGGCTGCCTTCACCCGGTTCATGGTGTAGGTAGCCGCCGCCTCACACTCACAATCGGAGAGAATCATTGCCAGGTCCTTTTTCTCCAAATTGCTACCCTTTTTCACCCCACAGTGAATCCCTGCCGCCCGAAATCCCCTGGGGGCGGTAATTCCACCTTGAACCTCTTTCATCCCAAATCCCTCCAAACAGGGCCAATATCCCTAGTTTTTTCATTTTACCGCTAAAGCAATCCTTTCGTCAAAGCCCAGCATCAGGTTCATATTTTGAACTGCTGCTCCAGAAGCTCCTTTCCCTAAATTATCAAAAAGGGCGGTGATGGTAAACCGCTTGTCATTGCCGGCTACAACAAGGACCAAGCTATCCTTTCCCGCCATTGCGCTGCTGTAAATTTTGGAGTCTGGCTGGATTTCCCCCTTCTCATCTGTGGGATCACCAGTTACATAAACTACCTTTTGCCCGTCATATCCACCATAGTAGTCAAACAATGCCCTCCATACACTATGGAGGGTATATCCCTTACGTAGTTGCTCCATATGAAATGGTACTGTCGTAGCCATCCCCTTATAGTAGTCATTCACAATAGGGGAAAACACAGGTTGATAAGACAAATCACACATCTTCTGCATCTCAAGCAAATGCTTATGGTTCTGAGCTATTCCATAAATATTAGGACTATATAACGTAAATTTTTTCTCCTGTCCCTCGTACTCCTGGATCATCTGCTTCCCTCCACCAGAGTAACCGGTGAGAGAAAAGCAGGATAGGGCCGCACTATTTGGCAGCAGGCCCAACTCCACCAATGGTCGGACAATACTGATAAAACCGGTCGCGTGACAACCGGGGTTTGCCACTTTTGAGGCAGTCCGAATCTTCTCACGCTGGCCGGTAAGCTCTGGGAAACCATACACCCACCCCACCGCAGTACGGTGAGCAGTGGAAGCATCAATGACCCGCGTACATTCAAAATCAATCATTTCTACCGCCTGTCGGGCCGCCTCATCGGGCAAGCAAAGAAAGACCAGATCAGCCTCATCCATGAGCCGTTTTCTCTCCCCCTCATCCTTGCGCTTATCCTCATCAATGATAAGCAGTTCAATATCCTCCCGGGCTGCCAGTCGACTGTAAATTTGAAGCCCGGTAGTGCCCTCCTTACCGTCAATGTAGATTTTAGGCTTTGCCATATCTGCTCACCCTGTTTCATCCTTCTGTCTTACTTGCACAAACTCTTTTATCCGGCCGATCTGGGTCTGAACACTCTCTTTGCCTGGGCCACCATAGACCGTGCGGCCATTGACACAGGTGCGCAGCTCCAGAGCCTGATACACGTCCTCTGCAAACAGACCGGAGATAGCGCGAAAATCCTTCAGGGGCAAGGTGTCCAGACTCTCACCAGACTTAATACACATGTTTACCAGACGGCCCACAATCATATAAGCCTCTCGGAAGGGCATCCCCTTCTTTACCAGGTAATCGGCACAGTCGGTGGCATTAATAAAACCGCCTGAGGCCGCCTTCTGCATGTTCTTAGGTCGAACGGTAAGCGTATTCAGCATTGCTGTAAACACAGGCAAACACATCTGAACAGTATCTATCGTATCGAACACCGGCTCCTTATCCTCCTGCATATCTTTGTTATAGGCCAGAGGCAAGCCTTTCATAACAGTCAGCAACGCTATAAGCGACCCGTATACCCGACCGGTCTTACCCCGCACCAACTCAGCCACATCCGGGTTCTTCTTCTGGGGCATAATGGATGAGCCTGTGGAATAGGCATCGTCCAGGTCTGCGTACTTGAACTCCCAGGAACACCACAGGATGATCTCTTCAGAAAAACGAGACAAGTGCATCATAAGGATAGAACAGGCAGACAAAAATTCAATGGCATAATCCCGGTCGGAAACTGAATCCATGGAATTGTCGGTAGGCCGGGAAAAGCCCAGGGCGGCGGCAGTAAGGAACCGATCCACCTGATAAGTAGAGGTTGCCAAAGCGCCCGCCCCCAAGGGACACTCGTCCAAGCGCTCAAGGCAGTCCTCCAAGCGGGTAACATCTCGCTTTAGCATGTTGGCATAGGCCATCATATAGTGGGCGAAGGTGGTTGGCTGGGCCCGCTGAAGATGGGTATAGCCCGGCATAACAGTGTCCAGATTTTCCTCTGCCTTTTTAATGAGCACCTGCTCCAGATCCAGGATCATCCCCACAATCACCGTAATCTGCTCTTTGACATAAAGGCGGAAATCGGTAGCCACCTGGTCGTTACGAGAGCGCGCGGTGTGCAGCCGCTTACCCGTGGCCCCAATACGCTGAGTAAGCAAGGCTTCAATATTCATGTGAATGTCCTCATTGTCCAGGGAGAACTCTACCTGTCCACCCTCAATGTCGGTCAGAATAGCCTTGAGTCCCCGAATAATCTTTTCTGCCTCCTCCACTTCAATGATCCCCGTCTTGCCCAGCATGTCAGCATGGGCGATGGAGCCGGCAATATCCTGCTGATACAGCCTGGCATCAAAGGCAATGGAGGAATTAAAGTCATTGACCAGGGTGTCTGTTTCTTTCTGAAAGCGTCCGGCCCAGAGTTTCATACTAACCGCTCCTTACTTCAGCTTTCCCTGCTCCCGTAGCGCCTGCACCGTGTCGGGTAAGCCCCACAAGTTAATAAAGCCACCGGCCTGGCCCTGATCATAATCGCTTTCCTCAAAAGTAACCAGGTTCTCAGAATACAGGGACTCGGGGGAGGTGACTCCAGCGTTGATAATATTACCCTTATATAGCTTGAGCTTCACCGTTCCGGTGACATGCTCCTGGGTCTTGTCCGCAAAGGCAGACAGAGCCTCCCTCAATGGAGAAAACCACTTGCCATTGTAAACCAGATCAGCAAAGTCTACCGCCAGCTTAGTCTTCATATGAGTTGTATCCTTATCAATGGTAATCATCTCCAGCACCTCATGGGCATGGTAGAGGATCGCACCGCCGGGAGTTCCGTACACGCCCCGATCCTTCATACCTACCAGCCGATTTTCCACAATATCCAGCAGACCAATGCCGTTGTCCCCCCCCAGCTTGTTGAGCTTACGTACAATATCCGATGCCTTCATCCTCTCCCCATCGATGGCCACCGGCACACCCTTATCAAAGTCCAATGTAACATAGGTTGGCTTATCGGGAGCCTGCATGGGAGAGACGCTCATCTCCAAAAAACCCGGTTTCTCATACTGGGGCTCACTGGCCGGATCCTCCAGATCCAGGCCCTCGTGGGACAGGTGCCACAGGTTCTTATCTTTAGAGTAATTGGTCTCCCGGGAGATTTTCAAAGGGATGTTGTGGGCCTCGGCATAATCGATCTCCTCATCCCGCCCTTTAATATCCCACTCCCGCCAAGGGGCGATAATCTTCATTTCAGGGGCAAACCGTTTGATGGCCAACTCAAAGCGCACCTGGTCGTTACCCTTACCAGTACAGCCATGAGCGATGGCATCCGCCCCTTCCTGCTTGGCGATCTCTACCAGCCGCTTGGCTATAATAGGCCGGGCAAAAGCGGTGCCCAGCAGGTACTGCTCATACTTGGCCCCCATCTTCATGGAAGGGATAATTACCTCATCCACCATCTCGTCCACCAAGTCCTCAACATACAACTTAGAGGCCCCTGTCTTAATGGCCTTCTCTTCCAGCCCGTCCAGTTCATCCCCCTGCCCCACATCGGCTGAGACGGCCACCACCTCGCAGTTGTTGTAATTCTCTTTCAGCCAAGGGATAATAATGGAGGTATCCAGTCCACCAGAATAGGCCAAGATTACTTTTTTAATGTCAGCCATGTTATGTATCCTCCCACTTTCCTCCGCCCTGTAAGACGGATTTTAATGTTAAATCTAGCATACCATCCTCAGGCAAAAAATGCAAGTGCTTTTTTGCATAATCATACGAATACTAACCAAATTTTATGGTATAAATTTAATGAGTTATGAATATTATTCTTGGAAAAGTGAATATTCATAGAGTTTTGTATACTTGTCCATCCCTTATAAGAAAAAGGGCAGAGTGGGCAGGGATCCTTACCCTGTCCGCCCTGCCTTTTTTAACTTTTTTATACCTTTATCCTTCGAGAATGGCTTCTGAGATACTGTCAAACACTGTATCCTGGTCTTCGCACATGACAAGCAGGACAGTACCATCCTCGAGAATCTCCAGGCGGGCATTGGATGCCACCTCAAAGGGCTCGGGGAGGTAGAACTCAAAAGATGCCTTGGTGTTATCCACATAGGTCTGAAGCGCGGTGGTCACCGTCTCCTCCTTTCCCTCGGCAGGCTTAATTGCAGCTACTGCGTAAGCCCGTACATTCATGAGGGAAACACTGATGGCATAGGCATCCATATCCTCGGCAGTCAGGCCCAGGACAGAGAGTGTGAGTTCAGCGTCAGGATTCTCCTCAGCATTGGTGAGCAGAGGATTATACTCATTATCCTCATCAGTGCGAGCCGCGGTAATGGCCTCGGAATATAGAGAGGTCAGCTCCTCAGGGGTACGTTCGCTCTGAGCGGACTTACTCTGGCAAGCAGTAAGGCCAGCCATCATCAGCGCGGCAGCCATGAGCAGATACACAGTCTTTTTCATGTTGATTCTCCTTAAACTAAACTTACATTTTTTCAGAGTCGTTTACTCCAAGGGATTGGACGACGGCGGTGTAAAAAAGTTCCCATTTTTCACCTGCTCCTCCTATTCACTCACGTTAATTGGTATATACTCCCCTTATTAAATCATCTTTGGTCTGACCTTTACCCCACCGGCTTCCACGTATAAGCGAAGGGTATCCCCCGACTTTAGCATCCCGGAGAGCAATAGTTCAGCGGCAGGGTCCTCCACCTGGCGGCGGATAGTACGCCGGAGGGGACGGGCCCCATTGCTTTCATCAAAGCCTGTTCTGGATAGGCAGTCCACCGCCTCCTCGGATGCCTCCAGAGACACCCCAAGTCCCTTTAGCCGCCCCTCCAGATCAGAGAGCATTTTTCGGGCAATAGAGCGATTTTCCGCCTCTGTAAGTCGGTCAAAGAGGATAATCTCATCCAGTCGGTTGAGGAATTCAGGACGGAAGGTTCTCTTCAAGTCTCCCATCACTGCCGATCTGCGGCTCTCACGTCTATCCTGATCTATGCCAGTGTCAAAGCCCAGGATTGGAGCTCCACTCACCAGCCGCCGCGCTCCAATGTTAGAGGTCATCACCAGCACCGTATTACGGAAATCCACTCTCCGGCCCTGGCTATCGGTAAGCACCCCATCTTCCATCACCTGAAGAAGGAGATTCCACAAGTCGGAGTGGGCCTTCTCAATCTCATCAAATAGAACTACTGACCAAGGCTTGCGCCGCACCCGCTCGGTGAGTTGTCCTCCATCCTCGTGCCCCACATACCCCGGAGGGGCCCCTACCAGACGGGAAATAGAATGTTTTTCCATATACTCCGACATATCAAAGCGGATGAGAGCCTCTTCACTACCAAACAAAGAAGCCGCCAAGGCCTTACATAGTTCGGTTTTACCCACACCGGTCGGCCCCAAAAAGAGGAAAGCTCCCACAGGCCGTCCAGCCTCCTTCAGCCCCACTCGGCCCCGGCGGATAGCCCGGGATACAGCCGCTACCGCCTCCCCTTGCCCCACCACTCGGCGATGCAGTTCCTGCTCCAACATGAGAAGGCGGTCGGACTCCTGACGGGTGATGGAGGTCAATGGGATGCCTGTCCACTGGGATGTCACCGCAGCCACATCCTCGGCGGACACAGATCGGGGGCCGCCCCGACTCTGCCAGCGGCCCAGCTTACGCTCCAGCTCCCGGCGGAAATCCCGCTCCGCGTCCCGCAGTACCGCAGCAGTCTCATACTGCTGTGAGGCAATGGCCTCCTCCCGGTCTCGGCGGGCACGCTCTGCCCGTTCCTCCAGCTTACGCAGATTATCGGGAGCCGACTGGCGCTCCATGCGCACCCGCGCAGCCGCCTCGTCCATCAAATCGATCGCCTTGTCAGGCAGGCAGCGGTCAGGCAGATAGCGAATGGACAGGTCTAAAGCTGCATCCAGCGCATCATCCCCTATGGTCAGACTGTGATGGGCCTCATACCTGGGCCGCAGCCCCTCCAGGATAACACGGGCCGCCCTTCGGTCGGGT
Source organism: Oscillospiraceae bacterium (assembly GCA_045543215.1). Taxonomy (GTDB): domain Bacteria; phylum Bacillota; class Clostridia; order Oscillospirales; family Oscillospiraceae; genus DXYV01. The sequence goes on along the minus strand of JAZQMD010000149.1, from coordinate 4,183 downwards.
TCGCTTACCGTCACAGGCTGGAACCTACGCTCCAGAGCTGCATCCTTTTCAATATAGCGTCGGTATTCCTCGGTGGTAGTCGCCCCTACTACCTGAAAGATTCCTCGGCCCAGGGCAGGCTTGAGAATATTGGCCGCATCTACTGCCCCCTCGGCGCTTCCTGCGCCCACGATGTTATGCAGCTCGTCCAAAAATAGGATGACATTGCGGGCACGTGAAACCTCCTGAAGAATGTTGTTCACCCGCTCCTCAAATTCCCCTCGATACTTTGTGCCTGCTACCATAGAGGCCAAGTCCAGAGAAAGTAATCTTTTCCCTCTCAGGCAATCTGGTACCGTTCCTGCTGCGATGCGTCGGGCCAAGGCTTCGGCCACAGCGGTCTTGCCCACGCCGGGAGATCCAATCAGAGCCGGATTATTCTTGGTACGACGAGAGAGAATCTGGATAATCCGATCCACTTCCACTTCCCGTCCAATAACCGGGTCCAGCCCACCCTCTGCTGCCAAGCGAGTCAGGTCCCTGGAAAATCGGTCGGTCAGTCTGGTCTCTCCAAACTCCCGTTCCCTCGATTTTCCCAGCCCCGGAGAGGGCACGGTACCTCCCTCTCCTTTCCCAAGGGATGCCAAAACACCTCTCAGCCGGCTGAGCCAGCGTATCTTGTTCATTTAACCACCTCTTTCCACTTCATGATTTCTCTTTTTTAGGAGATTTATACCAGCTGAAACAGAAAGACAAGTTTCCCCATAATTTTTTCTGCCCACTTTAATTTTGTTATTGCAATTTATTAAAATTGTGCTAGAATAAACATGGTTCGCAACATAACTACTTGGAGGTGTTTTACATGGCTCATGTCATTAGTAACGAATGCATTAGCTGCGGCGCTTGTGAGGGTTCCTGCCCCGTGAGCGCTATCTCGATGGGCGAGGAGCATATGATGATTGATGCAGGTACTTGCATCGACTGCGGCTCCTGCGTCGATACCTGCCCCGTGAACGCGATCTCTCCGGGCTAAATATTTAAAATCGGATTAAAAAGGCTTGCCACTTTTGCGGCAAGCCTTTTTCCCTTTTCTATCTTTAAAACTGCTCAAGCAAAAACCGGCCGATGCTCTCCATCGCCTCCCCAGCCTTTTTTATGGGGAACATTTGAAATACATGCCACATCTGTTTCCACACCTCCAACCGGCAAGGTACCCCTGCCATTACCAATCGGTCCCGCAGACGCACTGAGTCAGACAACAGAATCTCGTGACTACCCACCTGGATAAAGACAGGCGGGAATCCTTTCAGGTCAGCAAAAAGGGGGGATAACATAGGCTCTGCATAATCAGCTTCTTCCCCCGCGTAAGCCGCCCGAACGGCGCAAATATAATCCTTAGTGATGAGGGGATCAATATCCGCATTTTCCCTATATGACTTTCCACTGGAAGTCATATCCGTCCACGGGGACATGAGGATAAGGGCTTTGGGAAGCATTCTGTGCTGGCTTTTCAGGGTAAGCGTGAGACATAGGGCCAGGTTCCCTCCGGCAGAGTCCCCCGCCACGATCACGTCCCGGGCACCATACCCCAGGTACATTAAATGATCCCAAGCCCGTACTGCGTCCTCAATAGCGGCAGGATAGGGATGCTCGGGGGCCAGGCGGTAATCAAAGGAAAGCACCTCATACCCGGTAACATAGGAGAGTTTTGAGGCCAAGACACGGGCATAGCCCAAGTTTCCACTGGTATAGCCCCCTCCGTGGCAGTACAAAATAGCGTGGCGATGGTCGTGTCCAAACTCCGGACGGATCCAAGCTGCATTCATCCCGTCTATGACCAGTTCCTCTCGATCCATGCCGATACCAGGCGTGATCAGTCTGCCCAGCAACTCCTGTCCCCTACGCTGCCGCTCTAAGTCCTCCTTCTCCAAAGAACCAGGATTGGCAGCCGAATAGACTATTTTCAGTGCCTTCATAAAAGGTCCCAGCTTTTCATGCTCATCTCCATTGCGGCCGGTGCGCAGACCAGCACGACCAAACCTTAATCTGCGGGGTTTCTTCTCCTCCATAGTTCCACTCCTGTTCCAGTTTCCCGTATCATGTCATGATTATATCATAAAGGAAAGCCCTTCTTTCCCCTTGTCCCGCCAAGGTAATCATGTTAAAATAAACTATTCTATGCTGCCGGCTCTTACCGGCCCAAGGTGGTGAGCTTCATACGCAACCAATTAAACAAGGACTCCCCCAACTGGTTTCGGTTGGACAACGCAGCCTTACTTTACTCCGCCATCCAAAACGATTCTTACTCTGCAGTTTACCGCTTTTCTGCCCTCATGACAGCCCCGGTGGAGCCTAACGCGCTTCAACGGGCGGTAAACCGTACCATGCCCCGCTTTCCCAGCCTCCGGGTACGCATGCGCCCCGGGGCCTTTTGGTACTACCTGGAACCCTTGGATCTCCCCGGCCCCATGGTACAGCCTGATATCGCCAATCCCTGCCAGCCTATTCGGACCAAAGAAGGGGATGGCTGGCTGCTGCGGATTTACTTTTATGAGAAACGGATCTCTATTGAATGTTTCCATGTGCTGTGTGATGGAGCAGGGGCTTTGGTTTTTTTCCGCACCCTCCTCCACACCTATCTCTCTGAACTGGGCTATGACCTACCTCCAGCTCCTGGCGTTCTGGATTTGGCACAGGCACCCAGAAAAGAGGAATTGGAAGATGCCTATGCCCGCTATGCCTCCCACCGCCGCCTCCGGGAAAGATGGTACAAAACTGCCTATTCCTTTCGGGGTACCCCCGAACCCTTTTATACCCTCAATTTTATTATGGGCTTCATCCCCCTGGACAAACTAAAAACCGTAGCAGGTTCCTACCGGGCATCCGTGACTGAATACCTTTCTTCTGTACTCATCCATGTGTTTTTGAAACTCCAGTCCAAAGAGAATCGGCATTATCCCAGGGAGGTAGCCTTAGCTATCCCTATTAACCTACGCCCCCATTTCCCCTCTGATACTCTACGCAACTTTATTCTTACCATCCGTCCCTCTATAGATCCCCGCCTGGGGCAATATACCTTTGAGGAAATTGTTGGACAGGTCCACCACTATATGCGCCTGAACATGGATAAACCACGAATGCGCTCCCGCTTCACCGGAAACGTTCGCTTCCAGCACAATCCTTTGCTCCAAATCATCCCTGTTATTTTAAAAAACCCCATTGTATCTCTCACCTACCAGCTGGCCGGAGTGCGCCCCTATTCTACCACCTACACCAATCCCGGTGCATTCCAGGTGCCAGAAGAGATGGCCCCTCACATCCAGCGCATGGAAATCATTTTAGGACAACCCATCGGCCACCAGGTTAACTGCGCCTCTATCTCCTACGGTAATATTATGAATATCACTTTTGCCAGCACAATTCGGGAAACCGATGTAGAACGTGAATTTTTTCGTTTTTTGGTGAAAGCCGGCCTTCCTGTAAAAGTGGAGAGTAACCGTATATTTTAAGGAAAGGGGTCCTCTCATGTCCTATTGTATATACTGCGGTGTAGAACTGGATCGAACCTGCACATTTTGTCCACTATGCCGTACGCCGGTTTGCAATCCCAACCAACCGGTGGATACCACTTCCCCCACACCCTTCCCCACTCAGCGGACCGAGATTCCCACAGCCTCCAAGCGAGAGGCCGCCTTGCTTATAAGCACCATGCTCCTTTCGGTAGCTATATGTTGCTCCCTACTCAACATCTTCCTGCGGCCTCAGGTGCACTGGTCCTTATTTGTAGTGGGGGGTGCCGCCGTACTGTGGATCTGGCTGGCCCTTCCTCTGTGGGTCCGCGGCCTCCCACTTACCTTTCGTCTGGGGATGGACGGTGTGGCTGTAGGCGTATTTCTTTTCCTCATTGCCACCACCCTGGACGGCTGGGACTGGTTCTGGAGTCTGGCTCTTCCCATCGTACTGCTGGCCACTGCAGTACTCCTTTTTTTAGGCATCACCCTGCGGCATCGCTCCACCTTGTCCTCTATCACTCTTATTATCTCTTCTATTGGTGTATTCCTCATGGGGGTTGAACTCTTCACTGATCGCTGGCTTCAGGGCCACTGGCTCCCAGGCTGGTCCCTGGTTGTAATGGCAATATGCTTCTCCCTGACCATCCCCCTGCTGGTAGTGCGTTACAACCCCTCCCTTAGAGAGGAGGTAC
>JAZQMD010000148.1:0-3647 GCA_045543215.1 Oscillospiraceae bacterium | reverse complement strand
ATATACTCGTCTGCCAGATTCATTCCTCCGGTAAAGGCTGTCCTACCGTCAATTACCATCAGCTTTCTGTGATCCCGGTTATTCTGACGGATGGACAGGATGGGGACAAGGGGGCCAAAGACCTGACAGCGGATCCCCATTTTCTCCAGCATAGCAGGGTACTCCCTCGGCAGGGTGTAGATACAGCCCACATCGTCATAGATCACCCGCACCTCAATCCCTTGGGCAGCTTTGCGACACAACACCTGGAAGATGGCATCCCAAAACTCCCCCTCTTCAATAATGAAATATTCCAGGAAAATATATCTTTCCGCCGACTCCAGGGCAGCTAGCATATCGGGGAAGCAGTTGTCACCCAGGGAATAATATTTGGTCTTCGTATTTCCATATACTGGGCAACCTGCAGCTTTTTCCAAATAGTAGGCCATACGCCCTGCCTCAGCCCCCATCACCTCTGCTAGTGAGCAGGAACGATTACAGTCTCTCCCTAGGTGCCTTTGTATCTTCCCCTGCATAACAGCCAGCTTGCGCTGGTTTCGGTGGGACAGTCGGTTCCCCCCCAACAGCAGGTAAAGAAGCCCTCCTGCCACTGGTGTAATGAGCACCACTGTGGCCCAGCCCAGCTTGTAGCCAGGGTTGCTCCGATCATTGATGATCCAAAGTACCACCAATGCACTGATAAAACGAAATGTCCAATTAAAGTAGGCAATGTAATCGCTGGACCAGATGATGGTGGCTATATAGACGGCGATCTGTAAAATAAGGATAATAGCAATAATGCCAAGGCGGTGAAAGAGAATTTTTCCAATCTTAGCCATTGCCTTCCTCCTGATCATGAATAGGTCGTATTCTTTCTGGTTGCATATAAATCTTATTTAAGCACCACATTATCCTGCCCCAATTGCTCCTCCAACTCAGATACCAAGGCCGTGTGAAGGATGCAGGAGGCTGCCATACGCTTTCCCGTATCGGACAGGACAATCACCGCCTGCTCCTCTCCCGGAAACATTTGAAATAATTTGCGCAACCATGGAAATTGCCCACTCTCCAGCCGAACATAGAGCTTCTTCCCCATCAGTGAGCCAGGCTTGTCCTCTTCTGACGAGACGGCTTCACAAGCCTTATCCTCTCCCAAGACCTGAATGCCATCTACCAACATCTGGGGCTCTTTCTCGTCCCGGATAGAAATTTTTCCCATCGCTAAAATAGGAGTGTTAGCACGCAGATAAGGCCCACAGGCAGACAGTACCCTGGAAAACACCAGCAGTTCCATAGATCCGGTTTCGTCCTCCAGCCCTACATAGGCCATGAGGCTGTTATTCTTAGTGGTCTTGGTTTTTGCGGAGGAAATCACCCCTGCAATGGTTACGCTCTGCCCATCCCGGTAGCACTGGGGGCCATCTTCCCGGTTAAAGTCTCCCACAATGGAGCCGATAGCCACCGCATGCTTCCGGTCAGCCTCCCCCCGGTACTCATCCATGGGATGGCCAGAGAGATAGAGCCCTGTTGTCTCCTTCTCCATATTCATCAATTCCCGGCGGCTGAACTCCTGAATATCAGGCATCGCCACCTGAAACTCGGGTTGCGTCTCCTCACTCCCACCAAACAGATCAAACTGCCCCTCTAGATTCTTTTTACGGGTCTGAGCAATGGAGTCCACCACCTGTCCGTGGATCTGTAACAACTGGGATCGCCTGCATCCCATGCTGTCAAAGGCTCCTGATCTGATGAGACTTTCCAATACCCGCTTATTTAGGTCACTATGAAACATACGTGCGCAAAAATCATGAAAGGAGACAAAGAGCCCGCCTTTTGCCCGCTCAGCTAGCAGGGCATCGGTAAATCCCCTGCCTACTCCCTTTAATGCGGACAATCCAAAGCGAATATTTTCCCCCGAAACTGTAAATTCCGTTCCAGACTCGTTTACATCAGGGGGAAGAAGGGTAATCCCACATTTCTTACACTCAGCAATGTATTCGGCCACCTTGTCCTGGGAGTCCAGAACCGAAGTAAGCAGTGCAGCCATATACTCCCGAGTGTAATGACACTTAAACCAGGCAGTCTGATAAGCCACGATGGCATAAGCCACAGCATGAGCCTTATTAAAAGCGTAGTTTGCAAAGTCGTATATCTCTGCGTAAATGGCCTTAGCCGTCCCCTCAGGCACCCCATTGGCCACAGCGCCTGGAATACCACGGGACTGGTCGCCATAAATAAAGGTCTGCTCCTCCTTCTCGATCTGGGACTTCTTCTTCTTGGAGATGGCCCGTCGCACCATATCTGCCTGGCCGAGGGAATAGCCGCCCAGTTGCTGAAAAATTTGAATTACCTGCTCCTGATAGACGATACAGCCATAAGTCACCGCCAGAATAGGCTCCAGGGATGGATGAAGGTAGCGGATCTTATCCGGATGATGCGCACACTCAATAAATCTTGGGATGGAGTCCATAGGCCCGGGACGATAGAGGGCAATGATAGCGGTAATATCCTCAATATTCTTGGGTTTAAGGCCCACGCACACCCCGGTCATCCCGGCGCTCTCCATTTGGAACACCCCGGAGGTATTCCCATCAGAGAGCATTTTAAAGACTGCCGGATCCTCATCCGGGATATCTGCCAGAGTGAAACCTGGCCTCGACCTCTGGACTATTTTCAGGGCATCATCTAGAATGGTCAGGTTGCGAAGTCCCAAAAAGTCCATCTTCAGCAGGCCCAATTCCTCCAGGGTGGTCATAATATATTGGGTTACCGTCAGGTTGTCATTGGTGGCCAATGGCACATATTCGTATACCGGTCGACGCGTGATGACCACCCCAGCGGCATGGGTCGAAGCATTACGGGGCATACCCTCTAGCCTCCGAGCCATGTCAACCAGCCTGCGTACCCTTCCATCTCCCTCGTACGAATCGGAAAATGGTTTGGACAACTTGAGGGCCTTGTCCAGGGTCATATCCAAAGAAAAGGGCACCTGTTTTGCGATGTTGTCCACCTCAGCGTAGGGGAAACTGAGTACCCGGCCTACGTCCCGAATGGCCGCTTTGGCCTTCATGGTGCCGAAAGTGATAATCTGCGCCACATGATCAGCCCCGTATTTTGCTGCCACATAGTCAATGACCTCTTGCCTTCGCCGAATACAGAAGTCAATATCAATATCAGGCATAGTCACCCGCTCGGGGTTTAGAAAACGCTCGAAATACAAACCGTACTTCATTGGGTCCACATCTGTAATATCCAGACAGTAAGACACCATGCTCCCTGCCGCAGAACCCCGCCCCGGTCCTACAGGGATATCCCTACCCTTTGCAAACCGAATAAAATCGGAGACGATGAGGAAATAATCCACAAACCCCATGCGGTGGATCATATCGATCTCCAGTTCCAGGCGCTCCCGGTAAGTGTTATTCCCGTTTGGATACCGCCGCTCAAAACCTTCCAAGCACAGACGCTTAAAGTAAACCTCAGGGTCATCCTCCCCTTCTGGCAGCTTAAATTCTGGCAGATGATGGACACCAAACTCAAACTCCACATTACAAAGCTGGGCCACTCTGGCTGTGTTCTCAATGGCTTCAGGCTGATTTGGGAAGAGAGATCGCATCTCTTCCTCCGATTTGAGATAAAATTCATCTGTTCCAAACCGCATACGATCC
>JAZQMD010000147.1:0-8717 GCA_045543215.1 Oscillospiraceae bacterium | reverse complement strand
TACTGAATTGATACTCATAATAGATGACATCTAACGCAACAGAGCAATATGTAACAAAAAAGCTTGGGTTTTAATCTCTTTTCCCGAAAAGCGAAGCGGAAATACTGGAAGCTTCCTGCAACAGCTCCACAAGCCGGTTCGCTTTTTCTATGGCTGTGTCGATTTCATTGGTATCAATACCAATGCTGATTTCTGGCTTTTCCATTGTTGTTCATACCTCCTCATAACTCTCCCTTCCCCGCTCTTGTAATGCCACTACAAGGGCGGCAACTCCTTTAGATTTGCCTTTGATGAGTAGTTCCATATCTTTCTCCACCATCCTCATTAATATTTGGTGCATATTACGCACCAAACTCTGCAAAAAAAATTTCACTTGGATTTTTAATGTTAAGAAAGGAAATCATCTCCGACATCTCATCGCTATCAAAAACTCCTTTTTTCATCTTGGCATAAAAAGTTTTTTCAGTCATTCCAAGATGTTTGGCCACCTTTCGTTGAGAATATCCGCATTCTGAAATAATTCCTCTCAGTTTTCTTGTTGCAACCATATTATATCACCCCCTTATTTGGTACGATTTATGCACCAAGTATAACAAGGCAATTGGTGCGTGTCAAGTAATTTTTTGCACGTCCTTAAAAATTTTTGTTGCACATTAAGTGATTTATGTTATAATAAACGCACTAACCTTATAAAGAGGGGCACATTTGATGAGTATTGGCCAAAATATAAAACGCCATCGCCGCGAGTTGCATATGACCTTAGAAGATGTTGCGAAAAAAATAGGGCTTAGCCGCCAGACATTGAGCCGCTATGAAACCGGTGTTATTGGCAATATCCCGTCTGATAAAATAGAACTTCTAGCAAATGCCTTAGAGACCACTCCCGCCGCTCTCATGGGTTGGGACGAGCCCTCCCGCCCTGTGCCACCCCATACGGAACCACTCCCAAGAATGAAGGAATGGCCAGTTCTTGGAGCCACTGCCTGCGGGAGACCACTTCACCGTGAGACGCTTGACGAAACAATTCTTGCCTCGGAAGATATCAAAGCGGACGTTGTATTTCGCTGTGTGGGTGACAGTATGATTAACGCCCGCATTTTTGATGGCGATGCCGTGTTCATCCGTTTACAGCCCAAAGTAGAAAAGGGGCAGATTGCGGTTGTTCGTCTGGGAGATGAATACACTTTAAAACGGGTTTACGCCGGGGAGGGCTATGTGGAGCTTCGAGCGGAGAATCCAACTGTTGCCCCCATTATCCTTCGTGAAGAATCGGAACTGGAGGATTTTGAAATTGTCGGCTTGGCTGTTGCCTTTCTCAGCCCGGTAAAATAAAAAATGCCATGGCATAGTAGTCGGGGAAAAATGTGGTCATTGAATATTTAATTCACGCTCTAGTGTAGTCTGAAAAGCCATGGATGTTGAGAGCGGAGTTAACATAAAGACTTAAAATCTAAAATACGAGGATTTTATTTTTTCTGGTGAAGAATTAGATCATGTTAGAATTATTGGAAAAGCCGTGGCTTTCCAAAGTGATGTAAGGTGATTAATATGAAAAAGATTCTGAAATGGGCGGCAATTATCTTTTGCGGGATGGGATTGATTGCCTATACCAGCAAGATTTTTACAGAAGATCCTGCCTCTCGGCCCGTTTTCATTGGTAGCGCTCTTGTCATGGCTTTTTTCCTGTTTTTGCTCTTACGAAAAAAGCGGCCTAAAAACACAATTTCTATCGAACCCATTATCCACTCTAATTTAAACTCTGATAGTCCTAAACAAAGGATTTTAAAATGTTTAAAGGGTGTTTTACGTGGAATAGGAATTACTTTTTGTTGTATGGGAATTATTGTTTACACTAGCGTCTTATTCATTGTATCCCCTGATATTCCACCTGCTGGGTTCCCTGTTTTTTTCCTTATTTTTTTGTTTCTGGATGGCATTATGATTCTTTTTCTATCCTTACTTTTGCGAAAAAAGCGGCTTAAAAATGCAATTTCTAGCGAGCCCATCACCAATTCCAATTTAAATTCTGATAGCTCTAAACAGTTGATTTATCGTAAAGACTTTTATATGGGGATCGGCGATATTTTTAAAGCAAGTGAAAACAAACAGCTAAAAAAGAGAGTTTCTGAACTTGAGAGTATGCTAACGCCAGAGCTTAAGGATATTGATTCAGCCCAGAGGCTGTTGGAGGCAACAAAGGAGGAGATTGAATCAAAGGAAAAAGAAAAGGAAAATCTTGAGAAGGAGTTAAATAAATTATCCGCAGAAATATCCGATGCAAAGAAAGCTGTAATTGAAACCAATGAGATAGCCTTACTTCAAGAATTTGGACTTTATGAGCCTGTTTATGAATTTGCTAACTCTGAACTATACAAAGCTCGGTTGACAGAAGTCAGGCAAACACAAAAACAAATGATAAAGGCTGGGGGCGCTGCCACGGGCTATACAAATTGGACTGTTAATGGCAGTGAAGCAAAGGGGCGAAAAATGGTTTCCGATATGCAAAAGTTGCTTCTCAGGGCCTTTAATAGTGAATGCGATGAGGCTGTTAGCAAAGTAAAATTCAGCAATTTTGATGCCTCTATGAAAAAAATTACAATGTCTAAGGATGCCATTTCTAAATTAGGTAGTATGATGGGGGTCTCTATCGCACAGGCTTACTTTAATGCTAAAATAGAAGAACTTCACCTTGCTTATGAATACAAAGTAAAGAAGCAGGAGGAAAAAGAGGATCAGCGGCGTATTCGAGAAGAACTGCGAGAGCAGGCAAAGCTACAAAAAGAAATTGAAGAAGTCCGCAAAAATATTGACAAAGAGCGTCGGCACTATGAAAATGCCCTAAAAAAGGTGGATGAAAAGTTATCAAGTGCAGATGAAATCCAAAAAGACCTACTGGAGAAAAAGAAAGAAGAAATTATTAATCAACTTTCTGAATTAGATAAAGCATTAAAAGACGTAGATTATCGGGCCGCAAATCAGAAGGCAGGTTATGTGTATATTATTTCAAATCTAGGCTCCTTTGGTGAAAACATATATAAAATTGGGATGACTAGGCGTCTCGACCCCATGGATAGAATCGATGAACTAGGAGATGCTTCAGTACCCTTTAAATTTGATGTACATGCTATGATCTTTACAGAGGATGCTCCTGGGCTAGAAGCGGCTTTGCATCGCGCCTTTGAATCTAGAAAACTAAACATGATTAACCATAGACGAGAGTTTTTCAGAGTTTCACTCGATGAGATCAAAAAGGTTGTGCGTGAGAATTATGATAAAACAGTTGAATTTATCGACGTTCCTGATGCAGAGCAATATAGGCAATCATTATTAATTCAAAAAAATGTGTAAGTCATTCTATTATATTTTTTGTAAATCCTTTTTATCGCTTTTATGTCGAATTTAGTCTCTTTTTAAAAATATATTCTTTCGGAAAATATCTTTAACAGTTGTTTAAGATAAAAAACCTCCCCGGACTATCCTCCAATACGGCATTTTCATGGGCGGTAATGTTTTAGGGAGCGGAAAGCCCAGGTAAGGCAGAGGCATTGACAAACTTATATTTGGCGGTTATACTGAAAAGATAGAAGGGCACTGCGACAAGCGGTTAGCCCAAACAAATGTTAGTTTATTTCAGAGAGAAAAACCGTCACCAACCAGGGTGACGGTTTCTGCCTTTTATTCGTACCGTTAGCATATTGTGTCTCCAAACAGAAATAAACAATACCCCGGTATAGTAGCCGGGGCAAAATGCGGTCATTGAATGTTCAATTCACGCTTTAATGCTGTCTGAAGCGTCACGGAAAAATTAACTCCTTCGCGTTCTGCCATAGTGTTAAGCCATGCTGGTATGGTAAGTGTTTTTTTGATGGCTCTGTTATCATAAAATTTTCGATATTCAATCGTGTCGCAGCTTATTAGTGTCACAAATTCTTCAGCCTCTGTTTGGATTGCTTTCACGCCGGACGCTTTGGGAATTACCCCTCCGTCCTCCTCCAGCCCATAAAGCGTTAGACACAGAACATCGTTTGCCATCTCCATTCCCTCCTCCAAAGTCTTTGCTGAAGTATAGCAACTTTCAAAATCTGGAAATCGGATGGAATACCCACCATCTTCCGGGGTGAATATTGCGGGATAAACATACTTTGGCATACAATTACTCCTTCCTTGCTATTTTAGTCCTGCGTCCCGCTTGATAGATTTAAGAGTCCCCGCAGGAACCTTCTTCCGTTTTGTGTCTACTAATAGGGAATGTTTTCCCAGTTATCGGACTATACCAAATTGTGTGGTTCGCACCTTCCCTAACTACAGTGCATTTAATTCTACGTATCTCTTTTTCTAGCTCACTGTACCGCACTGGTTCCACTCCTCTTTTCTTTCTTTAGATTAACACGTATTAATACGTGTGTCAACTTTTATTTACGGATAATCCCATTACATATTTTCTGAAGGTGATCCTATGCCCTCTTCTACAGGTTCAGTAAACCTAAAGGCTATATCCCCCGCCCCTTCTATGGAGTTAAAGATTGCAGCAGCATACATTCGTGTATCTACCGATGACCAAGCAGAATACTCCCCGGAGGCTCAACTAGTGGAGATACGCAAGTATGCCGCTTCCCATGGCTATATTATCTTAGATGAATTTATCTTCATTGACGAAGGGATTAGTGGCAAAAAGACTGTAAAGCGCAATAACTTTAATCAGATGATTGGCCTAGCAAAAACAAGGCCAAAGCCTTTTGATGCTATTCTTCTCTGGAAGTTTTCTCGCTTTGCTCGTAACCGTGAAGATTCAGTGGTTTACAAATCCATGTTGCGTAAGCAGCTTGGCATAGAAGTGATCTCCGTTTCTGAGCCAGTCGGGGATGACAAAATGTCCGTCATCATTGAGGCATTGATTGAAGCCATGGATGAATACTACTCCATTAACCTTGCGGAGGAAGTCAAGCGTGGCATGAGTGAAAAGGCCCGTCGTGGTGAACTTCAGGCCACGCCTTGTTTTGGCTATCGAGTGGAGAACAATACTCTTATTCCTGTTCCTGAAGAGGCAGTACTCGTAAAAGACCTTTTCGACCGTTATTTATCTGGAGAGGGGTTTTTCCAACTTGCCAAATGGCTAAACGATCAAGGGATAACTACCCACCGGGGAAATCGTTTTGAAAATCGAACTGTAGAATACATCTTACGTAATCCTGCTTATATTGGTAAGCTACGTTGGAATCCTACCGGCCGCACCCGCCGAGACTTTGACAATGAACATATTATTTTGGCTGATTCCGGGCATGAACCACTGATAGACCAGGATACTTGGGACGCAGTCCAAGAACGCATCCGTAAACAGAAAGCTTTAACTAAGTATCACGGACGGCCTACCTTTGACCGTAAGGACTGGCTCTCTGGAATTGTTCGCTGTGCTGCCTGTGGATGCACGCTCATTTTTGCAAAACCACATTACTTTAAATGTAACAACTATGTCAGAGGTAGCTGCAAGCACTCCCAGCACATCAGAGTTGATTTACTCCATGAAGTTGTTCTCAACCGTCTACGCACAGATGCTATGACCGATGCCAAACTATCTTTCAAGGTAATTCATAAAAATGATGATGGGGCCAAAGAATTAGCTACCTTAGAGCGCAGCCTTTTTAACCTCTCCAGAAAAAAAGAACGGCTCCGTGAGGCATTTTTAAACGGTGCAGACACCGTTGAGGAATATGCTCAAATGAAACAACTCCTTTCACAGGAGGAAGAGACAATTACAAAACGAATTGCTGTTCTGCGCGCCAATGATATGACCGTAGATTCCACTGCCCTCCTCCGCCGTCAGATTTCTGCCTCCTTGGATGTTCTCCTCTCCCCTGACACCACCCTTGAGCAAAAATATGATTCCATTAACACTGTCGTTGAGCGTTGCACCTTTAGTAAAGCCGAGAGTATTTTATCTATTACCTACCGCCTTGTCTTTTAATCATTCTTCATAGTTTATTGATGTATGGTGGACCAGACGGAGAGTTGGCCGCTTCCCTGCGTTATCTAAGTCAGCGGTTCTCCATGCCTTATCCAGAGTTAAAAGGATTACTGACTGATATCGGTACTGAAGAACTGGGCCATCTGGAGATGGTTGGAGCCATCGTCCACCAGTTGACTCGCAATATTTCCGACCAGGATGCCCGTATTGCGGATTTTGCTCCATATTTTGTAGATCACACCACTGGTGTCTATCCTCAGTTTGCGTCTGGTACCCCTTGGACAGCCGCTACTATCGGTGTGAAAGGGGATGTAATCTGCGACCTTACTGAAGATATGGCCGCAGAACAAAAGGCCCGGGTCACCTATGACAATATCCTTCGTCTTTCCGATGATCCCGATGTTAACAATGCTATCCGTTTCCTGAGGGAGCGCGAAATCGTTCATTTCCAACGCTTTGGTGAAGCAGTAGAGCTTGCCAAAGAAAAGATGAATCAAAAGAATGTCTATCTCTACAACCCTGCCTTTGACAAATAAAAAACTAAATTTTTTAAAAAGAGGCCGCCGCAACTGCGGCGGCCTCTCAGCCTGTTAAACTACCTAAAATATTTCAAGTACGCTCGATTATTCCTAATTAAGCAGACGCAGAAAAGCATCCTCATCCAAAATTTGAATGCCTAATTCCTGGGCCTTTCTCAGCTTAGAGCCTGCGTCCTCCCCCGCCACCACATAGCTGGTCTTTTTGGACACAGATTTGGATACCTTTGCCCCAAGCGATTCCAGTTTCTCCTCTGCTTCCTTACGGGTGAATGCGGACAGCTCTCCCGTGAGTACAAAGGTCAAGCCAGCTAGTTGGTCTGTGGCAGGAGTCTCAAAGCTCTCCATATTCACTCCGGACTGAGCCAAAGCCCGAACCAGATGATCTCCCTGAGGACTATCCAGCCACTCTCTTACTGAGTGCGCGGTAATTGCCCCAATATCCGGAATGGCGGTCAATTGCGCCAAGGAAGCCTTTTGCAGCGCATCCATAGAACCAAATTTTGCAGCCAGTACTTTGGCTGCCTTTTGTCCCACCTGCCGGATACCAAAACCAAAAAGCAGCTTTGATAAATCGTTTTTCCGGGATTGATCAATGGCATCCACAAGATTGGCTGCTGACTTTTCCCCCATACGCTCTAGCTGTGCAACTTGGCTGGCCTCTAAATGATATAGGTCAGCTGGTGTTTTAATCAGCTGGGCATTGATTAAAGCCTCTACCACAGCGGGACCAAGCCCTTCAATATCCATCGCATCCCGGGAAGCAAAGTGAACCAGGTTGCGCAGCAACTGAGCAGGGCACTCAGCACCTGTGCAGCGGATATAGGCACCATCTTCCTCTTGCATTACCGACGCACCGCATACAGGGCATTGCTTCGGAAATTCATATGGCTGCGTGCCCTCCGGTCGCTTCTCTTTGACTACAGAAACAATTTCAGGGATAATCTCCCCAGCCTTCCGAACAACCACACAGTCCCCAATACGGATGTCCTTTTCCACAATAAAATCCCTGTTGTGAAGTGTGGCATTTGTCACAGTAGTTCCCGCCAGTCGGACAGGCAAAACCACCGCTTTGGGCGTGAGTACTCCAGTTCGTCCCACTTGTACCACAATATCCTCTACTACTGTCTCCTTTTGCTCTGGCGGATATTTAAAGGCGGCTGCCCACCGGGGAAATTTGGCCGTACTGCCCAGCTTGGCCCTCTCCTGAAGGTAATCCAGCTTTACAACTGCGCCATCAATGTCAAAGGGATATTCCTCGCGCAGCTCCCCAATTCTCTGGATTTCCTTGGCGGCATCGTGAATAGAACTGGCCTTTGTCCGGGAGATCACCTTAAAGCGAAGTCCTTCCAACCAGTCCAAAGCCTCACTATCCAACATAAATTCTAAGTCCTCTGGATATTGAATGTTAAACACAAGCATGTCCAGCTTTCGGGCTGCGGTGATCCTTGGATCAAGTTGCCGCATTGAACCGGCGGCTGCATTGCGAGGATTCGCCAAAAGAGCTTCTCCCCTCATCTCCCGTTGAGCGTTGAGCTGTTCAAAAACCTTCCGCGGCATAAAGACCTCTCCACGGACGATAAGCCGTGAGGGTGCGTTTTCTAGACTCATAGGTATGGAGCGAATGGTGCGCAGGTTTTCGGTCACATCCTCACCTACATGCCCGTCTCCACGTGTAGCCCCCCGGACAAATCGTCCATTCTCATATTCAAGCGCCACGGACAAGCCGTCAACTTTAGGCTCCACCAAATAAGACACATGCTGGGCCGATTCTCGTACGCGTCGGTCGAAATCCTCCAGTTCCGTTGTATCAAAGACGTCCTGAAGGCTTTCCAAAGCAACCCTATGCTCTACTTGGGCAAACCCCTCTGCCACCTTACCTCCAACCCGCTGTGTGGGAGAATCAGGTGTAATAAACTCCGGATGTTCCCTTTCCAATTCCTCCAGGCGGCGGAGTAATTGGTCATATTCAAAGTCTGAAATGGTAGGGGCATCCTTGACATAGTAATTATAGTTATGCTTCTCCAGTTCTACCCGGAGCGATTCAATCTCTTCTTTTATTTGCATACCTGTCTCATTGCTCCAATTGAAAATAAGTTTGGGGCACTTCACCCACAATAATGGTCTCTGCCACGCATACCTGGGTAGAGACTGGCAACTCTAAAGTCTCGCCCGGCAGTAATATTTGTACAGTAACCTCCACAACGATCAAAATCTGA
>JAZQMD010000146.1:0-25852 GCA_045543215.1 Oscillospiraceae bacterium | reverse complement strand
GTGCTGGGTGTCAAGCTAAGTCTGCCAGTCCTGGCCGCCGAACTGGTGGGGCAGCTGGGGATGGGAGTGCTGATGAAGGTCATCCCGCAGATTAATGTTTTTGCCATTAACATTGAGCTAAAGGTCATAATTGGCCTGGGGCTTCTTTTTGTACTCATTGCGCCGTTTAGTGAATTTCTTTTACAAGCGGAGATTGCCATGCTGGACAGTATGCGTGAAATTTTGGCCCTGAGCGGATAGGTGGGGCCTTGTGGATTGCCTTGACTGGGGGGAACACCATTGGCAGAAGGCTCCAAAACCGAAAAGGCAACACCGAAAAAACGGCGGGACGAACGAAAAAAAGGTAACGTCTTTCTTAGCCGTGATGCGGTTTCGGTGGCCACTCTTCTGGGAAGTTTTTATGTATTCTGGCTGTTGGCTTCTGGCTTAGTGGATCAAGTCAGTCACTTTATGACCTACTGCTTGGAGCTGGCTCAGACTACGGGAGTGAGTCTTCAGGGCATCCTGAGTGAGCTGGTCCTTCAGGGACTGATGGTATTAGTTAAGGTTGTGGGGCCTATTGTAGCGGTGACCATTTTCTGCTCCGTGGCGGCAACCTTTGCGCAGACCAGGTTCCTGGTCAGCGGAGAAGGGCTCAAGCCAAAATTTAGTCGAGTCAATCCCCTTGAAGGCTTTAAGCGTCTGTTTTCTCTACGCAGCGTGATCGAAGCCCTCAAGGGTATTTTGAAGATTACCCTGCTTTTGGTTATTGTTTACCTCAGCCTGACAGAGATGTTTCAGGAGAGTTCTAAATATCTCTACAACGACATTCCCTATGCCTCGTCACATATTTTCAGCCGAGGGACGGGGATGATTGTAAAAATTGCCATTGCTTTTGTTGTGCTGGCTGCGCTGGATTTTTTCTATCAGTGGTGGGACTACGAGCGGCAGCTCAAAATGAGCAAGCAGGAGGTTAAGGAAGAATATAAGCAGATGGAAGGTGATCCTCAGGTCAAGGGGAAGATCAAAGAGATTCAGCGAAAAATGGCTCAAAGTCGCATGATGCAGCAGGTTCCACAGGCCGATGTGGTCATCCGGAACCCTACCCACTTTGCAGTCGCTCTCCGGTACAAGCCGGAGTCTGACCCTGCCCCCATTGTACTGGCCAAAGGCCAGGATCAATTGGCTCAGCGCATTGTTAACAAGGCGCAGGAGCATAAGATTGCCGTCATTGAAAACGTACCCCTGGCCCGGGCTCTTTATGCCGAGGCAGAACTGAACCGACAGATTCCACCAGACCTATATGAGGCAGTAGCTGAGGTATTGGTTTACATTTTCCGTCTGAACGACAAGCAGCAAATTGTAAAATAGCAGGTTTATCCATGGGTCAAGGTCCATGGGATGAATGTGTCCGGCTTTGGTCGGGCCCATCGATATTTCCCCCAAGAGGTGATGGCCTTTGAAAAGGCTTTTTAATAATATGATAGCTTTGTTCGTTGTGGTCATTGTCCTCTTCCTGGTGATCCCTCTGCCAGAGGCGCTGCTGGACATTCTGCTGATTTTGAATATCGGCCTGTCCATCATGATTTTGATGATCACCATGAATATTTCAGAGGCATTGGAATTTTCCATATTTCCCTCCCTGTTGCTCATTACTACCTTGTTTCGATTGGGGCTTAATGTATCCAGTACCCGGCTTATTCTCTCGCAAGGCTATGCCGGCGAGGTTATTCAGAACTTTGGTGAGCTGATTACCGGCGGAAATATCGTCATTGGTGTGGTCATCTTTTTGATTATTGTATTGGTGCAGTTTATTGTCATCACAAAGGGTGCTGAGCGCGTAGCCGAGGTAGCTGCCCGCTTTACCCTGGATGCCATGCCCGGCAAGCAGATGGCCATTGACGCTGATCTGTCCTCCGGGCTTATCAATGAACAAGATGCGCGCATGCGCCGGAGCAAGATCCAAAAAGAGGCCGACTTCTATGGCGCTATGGACGGTGCCACGAAGATTGTTAAGGGCGACGCGGTGATGTCCCTTATTATTACGCTGATTAACTTTGTAGGCGGCGTACTGATCGGTATGGTCATGAACGGCGGCGATTTCATGACCGTGTTGCAAAATTACTCTATTGTAACCATTGGTGATGGTCTGGTATCTCAAATTCCTGCTCTGATGATTTCTACCGCTACGGGTATGATTGTCACCCGCTCTGTGTCTGATGGCAGCCTAAATATGGATGTAATTAGCCAGTTTATGGCTCAGCCAAGGGCTATCATGGCCACAGGAGTTATCCTCCTGTTTTTGGCGGTTATTCCCAGAACCCCCACTCTGCCGCTTTTGATTGGCGGTGTGGCGCTTCTGATTGGCGGTGTCTTTATCAGTCGTCAAATGGATCAGGAAAAGACCCCAGAGCTGACTGCTGCTGAAGAGGCTGCGGCAAACAGTCATGAAGAGGATCTTCCCAGCGAGGGGGATTACTATAAGGACATCAACAACGTTTACTCTTTGCTGACAGTAGAGCCTATTGAGATGGAGTTCGGATACAGCTTGATCCCCATGGTAGACGAAAGCCACGGTGGCAAGTTGATTAACCGCATTATTATTTTCCGACGACAGTATGCCCAGGACATGGGCTTTGTCGTACCCTCTATTCGTCTTCATGATGCCTCCGCCCTGGGAACCAACCAGTATGTTATTCGCATCAAGGGGGAGGAGGTAGCCCGGGGAGAGATTTTGGTGGATTATTACCTGGCGCTGGAGCCTGCAAATCCCCTGGGAGAGATCGACGGCATCGAGACTATCGAGCCTGCTTATGGCATTCCCTCCCGATGGATTTTGCCTGAGAACAAGGAAATGGCAGAAATTTACGGCTATAACGTGATTGATCCCCTGTCGGTTATGGTTACACACCTGGCGGAAACCATCAAAAAATACTCTTACGAACTACTGGGACGGGCGGAAACCATTCAGCTGGTGGATCATCTTAAACGCACCGCTCCGGAATTGGTGGAGGAGGCCATTCCAAACCTGATTCCTTACGCCACCCTGGAGAAAATTTTACGCAACCTCCTCAGGGAGGGGGTTCCCATCAAGGATTTGGGAACTATTTTGGAGACTGCTGTGGACAGTTTGGGACAGGGAAGGGATTTGGATACCGTTACCGAACAGGTGCGCGGGGCCCTCAGCCGTACAATTACCCATCGCTTTTGTGAGGGTGGGCAGCTGCGGGTCATCACCTTGGATGCCGAGGTGGAGAAAAAGATTATATCCTCTCTCACCCGAAACGAGCAAGGTGTATACCTGGCTATGGGCCCTGACCTGATGCAGCAGATTATTTCCCAGCTGGCCGATCATTTGAAAAAATTTAACGAACTATCCCAGACCCCTATTATCCTGGTCAGCCAAGTGATCCGTGGGTATTTCAGCAAAATGATTACCCAATTTTACCCCAACGTCTATGTTCTATCCTTTAACGAGATTACCAGCAATGTTCAGATTCAGGCTTTGGGTAACATCATGGCCGAGTCGTCCATGCGGGCCGAGCGGAAGGCGGTTGGAACATGAGCAATGTGTTAGTTTGCGAGCGAAGGGAGTTCATTGAGCAAAAAGAGATCTACACCGAGCAGGAAATTGAGGCCATGAGTACAGAAGATCTGCTGGCTACTTACAAGCGAACCGGAGACATACAGCTTAAGTGGCCCTTGGTCCTGCGGTATGAAGGGCTGATCAAAAGTGCGGCTTACCAGATCCGGGGGATATACAGTAGTTTTGCTCAGGTGGATGATATCGTCAACGAGGGCATTCTTACTTTGCTCAGTGCCATTGATAAGTTTGATCCGGATAAGGGCGTTAAATTTGAGTCTTATGTATCAAAACGCATTCGGGGCATGGTAGTGGACTTGGCCCGGAAGGAGGATTGGCTTCCCCGTAACGTCCGCCGCCGGGCCAGAGAGATTGATCAAGCGGTGTCCGAGCTGTCCAGCAGCTTGGGGCGTTTTCCAACCGATCAGGAAATTGCCAACCGGTTGGGTGTAAGTACGGAGCGCTATCAAAAGGATATAGCCAGCGTGGCTTTGAGTAACGTACTTTCCCTGGATGCACTCATGGATCTGCGGGAGGCGGACGGTGGCCAGTTTGAAGTGCCTTCGAAGGATGCCATGGGTCAGCCCGAGGCAGCCCTTCAGGACAAGGAACTCCAGCAGATGCTGGCCCAGGGGATTGAGGGGCTGCGGGAAAATGAGCAGATTGTCCTCTCTCTCTACTATGAAAAAAACCTTCATATGAAAGAGATTGCACAGGTCATGCAGGTGAGCGAGCCACGTATTTCCCAGATTCATACCCGTGCCATTCAAAAGCTGCGCCTTTATATGGAACAATATATGAATGGGGCCCAGGAGCCTACAAAGAGCGGAAGAAGGGGTAAGAGATGATAAAAGGTTTTTATAATCTGACCTCCGGTATGTTGACTCAGCAGCGCAACCTAAACGTAATTGCCAACAATATGGTAAATTCATCTACTGCGGGCTATAAAGCCCAGACCTATACTTCCAGTACCTTTGACGATGTAATTTACAGCCGGGTAGGAAATCGGGACAAGGAGGGGGCTGAGGAAATTGGACGGCAGAGCTATATCCGAGCCACCAGCCAGGTTTACACCGATTACACCCAGGGGGTTCCGGAACCGACCGGTATTGCCTTGGATTTTGCCATTGAGGGGGACGGCTTCTTTGCCGTCCGGGACGCTGATGGCCAGGTAGCCTATACCAGGTCGGGCAGCTTCTCTCTGGATGAGGAGGGCTACCTGTGCCTACCTGGCTATGGCCGGGTGCTGAATCCACAGGGGGAGGAGCTACTTCTGGCTACGGATAAGATTACTGCAGACAGCGAAGGACGGATCTTCAACGATTTTGGAGGATATCTTGGGCAGCTGGGTGTGTATGATTTTGAGGATTATGAACAGCTTACCTACACACCTCAAGGCCTGTTTGTTGGTGCTGAAGGGCAGGCTGCCGGGGGAGTAAAAATACATTGGGGTTATCTGGAGCGTGCTAACGTTAGTATGGTAGATCAGATGACCCAGATGATCAGTGTCCAGCGGGCGCTGCAAAGCGCAGCCCAGGTCACGAAAATGTATGACCAGCTCATGACCAAAGCCACAACCGATCTTGGACGCCTATAAAGGGGGATAAGGGGCTATGAATCAATCCTTTTACATTGGTGCGGTGGGTGCTTTTCAACAAATGCTCCACCTGAATGTGCAGGGAGATAATATTGCTAACGTGAACACTTATGGCTTCAAAGCGGAAAAGGCCAGGTTTACTGCTCTTATGAGACAGAATATACGGGGCATTGAAGAAGAGGAGATTCCCACTGGTGTGGGCGCACGTATGCTTATGACCTCCACCGATTTTACTCAGGGAGGTGTGGCGGTGACAGGCCGGGCTCAAGATTATATGATAGAGGGAGACGGCTTTTTTGCCTTGGTTGACCTGACAACCCAGGAGGTTACCTTCACTCGTAATGGCGCGTTTCAAATGTCTGAGTATTTGCAGGATACCGGTGAAGTAGACGAAGAGGGTCAGCCTATTATGGAGACTGTGTACTGCCTGGGGGATGGTGAGGGTCGCTTTGTCCTCAGCCAGACAGGTGGCCTCATCCAGATGACCGATCCCAATCAGGAGATGCCAGTAGGGGTATTTGACTATGCTAATTACGATGGCATGCAGGCTTTAGAAGATACCCGTTTTCTTCCTGTGGATAAGAACGGTGGACTGCGGGTAGGAAGTGGTAAGGTAGTCTCCGGCGCATTGGAGCTTTCCAATACCGACCTGGCCGAAGCCATGACCAAAGTAATTGAGGCCCAGAGGATGTATAGCATGTCCCTAAAAATGGTACAGGTTTCCGACGAGATTGAAACTACGATTAATAACCTGCGCAGCTGAGGGGGAAGCGGATCATGAGCATCAAGGACTATAATGAGCTGAGTTCCCTGGAGCTGGATACTCTGCGTGAGATCGGGAGCATTGGAACGGGCAATGCCGCCACCGCCCTGTCCAGCCTTTTGGGTCGGGAGGTGCGTATTACCCTGCCCGAGGTGCGCATCATGGGTTACAATGAGGCCATTGAATGGATTGGCGGGGCGGAGGAAGTTACCGCCGGTGTGCTGGTGAAGCTGAGCGGGCAGATCAATGGTATTATGCTCTCGGTACAGCAGCTGGATTTTATTAATTTGGTACTGGACAGTATGCTCCAGGAGCGAATTTTGGGGTATGACGAACTACATGAGATGGAAAATTCATTACTTGTAGAGGTGGGTAATATTATGATATCCACCTTTATCAATGCCATGTCTGGGCTGTCCGGCATAGAGGTGAAGCTGACGGTCCCTGCTTTTACAGTTGATATGCAGGGCGCTATTTTGACGGTGCCTATGGCGGAGTATGGCGGCCAGTCAGATTATATCATGACCATCGGAGGAAATTTCGTCTGTGATGATAAGCAGGTGCCCTGCCGCTTGCTGCTCTCGCCGGATATTCGATCTTTAAACTCTATATTGAGGAAGCTGGGCGTAAGTGATGGTGAATAAAGTTATAATCGGCATTGCGGATATGAAAATGGCCAGGGGCAGCGGGTTGCTGGTTACTTACGCTTTGGGGTCCTGCATCGGTATTTGTCTGTACGATTCAACCATTAAGCTGGGCGCTTTGATTCATATTATGCTCCCTTTAAACATGGAGACTGGACGAAAAAATACCATGAAATATGCCGATACCGCTATCCGGGAAACTCTGAAAGAGATGGAGGCCAAGGGGGCCAGGCGAGCCAGAATTACTGCTAAAATTGCGGGTGGGGCCAAGATGTTTGAGATCAACGGCGGCTCTTTGGGAAACATCGGTCAGCGTAACATTGAAAGTGTGCACTTTAATTTAAAGAAAGAAGGCATACGACTTTTGAAAGAGGATGTAGGGGGCACCGTGGCGCGCACCCTGTTTTTCGATGTAAGTAGCGGATTGGGGACTGTCCGAAGCTATGGTAGGCCGGAGATTGTGATCTAAAGCTGTAATTCTGGAAGGAGTGGTTGGGATATGCTGGAAGAGGAAAGAAAGGGCATTTTGCTTGAGTCAGGGACAAACGAGATTGAAGTAATGGAATTTACCATTAACGACAGCCTGTATGGCATCAACGTGGCCAAAGTAAAGGAAATCCTGATGCCTGAGGCGGTTAAGCCTATGCCCCACTCACATCCTGCCGTGGAGGGAATTTTTAAGCCCCGAGACGTGGTGATTACTGTGGTGGATCTTCCAAAGTATCTGCTGGGCGATGAAGTTGAAAGAGGAACTAAGGATCTGTTTATTGTGACAAACTTTAATAAGCTAACCATTGCTTTTCGTGTGCATACGGTAGTAGGCATTAGCCGTATTTCTTGGAAGGATATTCAAAAGCCGGATAAGACAGTTTCCGGTGGCGATGATGGTGTAGCCACTGGCATTGCTCAATGTGGGGTGGACTTGGTTACTATTCTGGATTTTGAAAAAATTATTGCTGAAATTGCGCCCCAAACTACCATCCAGATGTCTGAAATTGATAAGCTGGGTCATCGAGAGCGGCAAACCGCTTCCATTTTGGTGGCGGAGGACTCGGTGCTTCTGAGTAAAATGATTGGAGAGGCCCTCCAAAGGTCTGGGTATGTCAACGTTAAAATGTTCTCCAATGGATTGGAATTATGGGAGTATCTCCAAACTTTGCGGGAGAAGGAGACCTTGGAAGACTATGCAACTTTGGTCATCACTGACATTGAGATGCCCCAGATGGACGGGCATCGCCTGACTAAGCTGATAAAGGATGATAAGGTGCTTCAAAAGCTTCCGGTTATCATTTTTTCCTCTCTTATTTCGGAGGAGATGCGCTTAAAGGGCAGAGGGCTCGGTGCTGATGAGCAGCTGAGTAAGCCTGAGATTGGGCATCTGGTTGAAATTATTGACCGCCTGCTGGCACGTACGCACGGCTGAGCACGGGAGGACAGGAGGCAGCTATGAGCAGCAAATATATTGTTCGTCAGCCAATAAAAGACGCTGAAGGAAAAATTATTGGGCATGAAATTTTGTACCATGGAGAAAATCAGGCTTTTAGCGGTGAAAATTCTGCTAACGCCAATGAATTTGCCGCCGCCGATACTATTTACAATTTCCTGTCCCAAAATTCTAACAAGGTATTGAAGGGCTCCCTGAATTTCATGACTTTTACCACTACGCTATTGATGAAGAAAACGCCCCGTCTGTTTGACAAAAGTGAATTGGTCATTCAGATCGACGACAGTGTGATTATCCATCCACTGTCTATGCATTTTGTTAACCAGTTTGCAAAGGACGGATATAAAATTGCGGTAAATGAGTTCCAGTTTGCACCGCGCTATCTGGCTTTGATGGACAGTATTGATTACATTAAGCTCAATGCCCAGACGGCTAGCGATGTGAACATGCGCAATATGATTGAGATTGCCCATGGTATGGGTAAAAAATGCATCGTGACCAACATTGACAGCGAGGAGCTTTATCAAAAGGCTGTAGACATGAACGCAGATGCCATGGAGGGCAGCTATGTGGCTGAGAAGGTGACCACCAAAGCCCATAGCAGCAGTTACCTCCAGAGCAATTTCTTCCGTCTGATGGTAGCAGTCAGTAAGGATGAGCCCGATGTAGATGAGGTTGAACAGCTCATTGCCGCTGATGCCGGCCTTACTTTTGGCCTGCTCAAAATGGCAAACTCAGTCTATTTTGCACTACGTCATAGGGCTACTACGATTCATCAGGCGGTGATGACCCTGGGCCTGGGGCAGCTGAAGCAGTGGATCTATCTGCTTAGTGCCAGTAACGCGGAAAATAAGGTTGACTCCAGTTCGGAAGAGTTTCTTAAACTCTCCTTCATGCGGGCAAATTTCTGCAGTGAACTGATTACCCACGCAAAGGACATGCCCATCTCTAAGTCAGAGGCTTATCTTATGGGTATGTTTTCCACCCTTAATTATCTTATTGATGCACCTCTGGAGGAAATTCTTAATGAGGTGCCGGTGGCCGGTGAGATTCGCGCCGCCCTACTTCATAAAGAGGGCCGGTGCGGCAAGCTTTATGAACTTGTTTTAAGCTATGAGACGGCTGATTGGGCTAAGATTACTACCCTGGCAGAGGAATTGGGCATTCCTAATAATCTGTTGACCAGCGTCTATTTTATCTGTATGGAACATGTCAACACGATATGGGATCAGCTGACCAATGTCTATTCAGAGCAGGAGGAGTCCGAGATATTGGAAGATACTGCGGTAGAGGAGATCTGAGCCGGCAAGTTAATATTTAAAATAAAGAGGCCCGGCATTTAAGCGCTGGGCCTCTTGCCTTTTATTGTGGCTGACTATGTCCGGGATGTGCCATAACCAGCTCGCAGGCTTTAAACAGCTGGGTGGTAATGATATGATTTAGCTGGCTTTCATAAAACGAGATAAGGGGGATTGCCCCGTTTGGGGATACTTCTACATATTTTGGTGGAAGATTATTTAGGGCAATGGCTTTTACCGCGGCCAGACATTTAGGACACTGGCAGATACCGGACAGCTCAATATACTTTTTCGCTCGCTCCTCTACCAGAATTTCGGTTACATTGACATAGGCAGTTTCTGTTTCGTCCCCGGAAATGGGGCTGGGTCTGGGGGATGGCTGAGGAGAGGGTATGGGGGTTGGGGTTTGGGTAGGCCCTGATAGGAAGGCAGGCTCCGGTGTAAGTGTAGGCGCGGGCTTTATCATGGAAGCTTGATGATTGTTTTGGGCTTCAAGTTCCTCTGCCAGGGCATTCTCCAGGGCACTTTTGATTTGATTGGACACGGTGGAGTCCGGAGTAAGAGAAGCAATTATAGGGGATACGGGAGTGGAAGGGGGTGGATCCGCAAGCCGATTTTCCGTAGGCTTTTGGATGGCCTGACCGTCTCCTGGAACCTCAAGCGATGGGGGCGCGTGTACCTGGTTCCTGCTCAGCAAGTTCATTACATGGGCTGTTTTGCTGGTGTTGTTATTTTTTTTATTTGCCGCCATAGAAGGCACTCCTTTTTCATGTCAAAGGTTACAGCCGCATTAGCCATCCTTGGGGAGGGGAAAGCGGTCACCTGCGACTGCGCTTACCACTTCCTGGAGGTCTTTGGCGGGATTGGATTTGGGAAGATAGGTCAAAACGCTTTGACCATGGGCAGGGGCCATGGCCACCCCAACCCCCCGGCGGATTTTAGTTTGGAAAATTTGGCTGCCCAACTGCCGGGCAACCTGCTCGGCCATTTCCAGCACTTCCTGGGCGAGTGTAAGGCGGGGATCAAATTTGTTGAGCAAAATGCCAAGTACCTTTAGGTTTGGATTAAAGGTGTTACGAACGGCCTCAATGGTTTCCTGAAGTTGGGTAATACCCACCAGGCTGAGAATTTCTGCCTCCATGGGGACGATGAGGGAGTTGGAAACTACGTAGGCATTGACCGTCAGCAGGTTAAGGGCAGGTGGAGTGTCGATAATAATAAAGTCGTATTGGGAGCGTACGGAGGAGAGGTGGTGCTCCAAAAGGAACTCCCGACGGGGGGCGATAAATTCCTCTGCAGTCGAAATCATGATATCAGAGGGGAGAATATCTCCGTATTTTGTGTGAACAATTGCTTCCTCCATAGTACAGCTGCCCTTGAGTACATCGTAAATTGTCTGGCTGGCCCCGATATCAAGCCCAAGGGTAAAGCCCAGATTACCTTGAGGATCTAGATCGATCCCCAAGACACGCGCGCCCCGTTGGTAAAGTCCGCAAATGAGAGCGGAGGCGGTGGTAGTCTTACCAACACCGCCCTTCTGATTAGTAACAGTGATGATTTCTGTCAAGGGACGGTCCCTCCTCGTCATATTTTTTGCGCTCCTGACAGCACGCAAATAAGATGTTTCGTGTAATTTTTTCTGGGAAAAACCAGAAGGAAACTCTTAACTTTGCGAAACTACATGTCGATAAAAAGATATAGAGGTAGAATAGAAAAATATAATTTTATCGCAGTACTTACAAGGTGATATCCTTCAGGCGGATGGTAACGCAACCCTGTTTGTGGTTTGAAAGGAGCAAGTATTATGGCATCCATCAGTAGTTTGTCCAGCAGCAGCAGTATTTATGGGAATCGAAATGTTTTAAGCGGTCTGGCCAGCGGTATGGATACTGAGACCATGATCGAAAATGCAGTTGCCGGCATCAAGTTAAAGATTTCCGGCTTACAGCAAAAGCGCACCAAGGTGGAGTGGCAGCAGGAGGCATACCGCAGCATTATTGATAAGATGGCGGATTTCACCAATAAGTATACCTCATACGCCTCAAGTACTAACCTGCTCAGCAACAGCTTTTTTAATAGCGCCGTAACGGTAAACCCAAAGGGAACCTTCGCCAATCTGGTTGCGGCCAGTGGAAAGACCTCCAGCAATGTGGAGATTTTGGGTGTAAAACAGCTGGCTAAGGCAGCGACTTATTCCGTGTCCGGCGTGGGCACTACCGGAGGAGATACCCCAACCATCCAGGGGGGAGAAATGGATCTGGCGCAACTCCAGGCTTTAAGTAAGGTATCCGGCTCCCTGACTATTAATTATGGTGGCAGCCGAAGCATTAACCTGACCTTTGAGCAGCTGGATATCTATGAAACGGCAGAAGAGCTGAAAAATGCTATAGATGAAAAGCTTGCCGAGCAGAATATGACTTTGAGTAACGGGGATTCCGTATCTGCAAATGCCAAAATCGGTGTACGGGTGAGTGGTACAGGTAATATTGAGTTTTATGACAAGGCTGTTGCGGGCAACAGCGTCTACATCAGCGGGGCCAGCGGGGATATCCGATCCACGCTGGGGATTGACCCAACCAACAAGTCTAGCACGCTCAATACCAGTGGTGTCAAGCTATATAATGAGGAGACCACTTTGGCCGACTACTTAAATGGCAAGGAATTCAGTTTTACCGTGGACGGACTGACTAAGAAGATTACACTGGAGGGAATTGGCAGCAACACCACGGGAGAAGATATAATTGGGCAACTCCAGAGTAAACTTGATGATGCTTTCGGGACTAAAAAGGTGATGGTGGCACAGGGCTCAGGTGGATCCAGCAGTCATAACGGAAGCAGTTTTTGTCTGAGCTTTACCACCCAAGAGGGTTCTACCATGAGCATCAGTGGTGAGGCGGCCAAATCCCTGGGGCTGGCCAGTGAAAACGAGTCCACCTATGTTAATACAGGAAAGACCCTGGGTGAGCTACTGGGGGATGACGTGTGGAGCAGTTTCAATCGGACTGCTGCTGAGGGTAGTCGTACTCTGGTGGGGGGTACAAATGGAAAGGAGTCTTATTACATAGACTCTTCAGGAAACCGGGTGGCCAAGGATGCCACCGATGGCAACTGGTACCGGGTGGATTCCGATGGTAATTTTCTCTATGAGTTTACTGTTAATGACCAGGTAGTGGGCCGTTTCTCCAAGGAGGCTGCACTGGAGAACGTGATTAACTCTATTAACAACAACACTGAGGCAGGGGTGACCGTCAGCTATTCCAAGACTACAAACGAGTTCCAGTTTGTTTCCCGGGAGAATGGCTCGGCTGGCCGTGTGGAGTTTGGCGCAGGACTGGCCCAGAGCCTTTTTGGAGCAGGAGAAGGCAGGACGGTCACCCAGGAGGTAGGCCAGGATGCGGTCTTCACCATGAAGGTTAACAATAAGGTGTTAGAGAATGTTGCCAGAAGCAGCAACTCTTTTGATGTGGATGGCCTGACCGTCAGTCTAAAGGGCGAGTTTAATTACAAGCGGGATGATACTGGGGATTATTTTCTGGACGAAGCGGGCAAGCGGATTGACAAAGACGGCTATTACGTTGATGAGACCGGCAAGTATGTGGATGTTGCGGGAGCTGTCCTGCCGGATGGCACGGCCCCTGTCAAGGGTGGACAATTTGTGCTGGACAATATCCAAGAGGCAGTCACCTTCGATTCCTCCGCCGATGCGGATAAAATTGTAGATGCCATCAAGGCCATGGTGCAGGATTACAACGCTATGGTCACCGAGATTAAGAGTGCTTATTCTACCCAGCGGGCTTACAAGTCAAATGGCAGTACCTACGAGCCTCTGACCGAGACGGACAAGGAAGATATGTCTGAGTCCACCATTGAAGCTTATGAGGAGAAAGCTAAGCAGGGCATTCTTTTTGGTGACCGTGATCTGGCTACCCTCTATGACCGGTTGCGTTCGGCCATTTCTGTGACTGGTCAGGATGGGGCTGACCTGAGGGCAATCGGCATTACTACTTCTTATAGCAATGGCCTGACTACCCTCAGCTTGGATGAAAACGCTTTGCGTTCAGCCTTAGACACAGACCCGGATAAAGTGCGGGATGTGTTTACCAAAAGTATGGACAGCGGCGCTGCCACAAACGGACTGATGCAGGCCTTAAAATCACCTTTAGATACTTATGGCAAGGTCACTGGAGAAAAGGGTATCTTGGTTCAGAAGGCTGGTTCGGTGAGGTCGCCTACTTCCCTCTATGAAAATATTTTGCAAAATCAGTTGGATGAGTTTGATGCCCAGATCAGCCGCTGGGAGGATAAACTCTCTGACCAGGTGGATCGCTACACGACTAAATTTACCCAGCTGGAGCAGCTGATTGCTGAGATGAATTCTCAAAGCTCTGCCATGATGGGCCTAATGTCTGGCAACAACGGCAGCTATTAATATAGAAATGGCGGTGAGCTGGAAAACATGGATATGAAAGGGTTCCAGCAGTATAAGGGGCAGGCCATTAACACCATGACCCAGGGGGAGCTCCTCCTTCTGCTCTATGATGAACTGGTTAAATGCCTCACCAGGGCTGAATTGGCACTGGATAAAGAAGAATATGACATATTTGAAACATCTGTTAACCGAAGCTTGGATATTATCAGGCATTTGGATGACACTTTAAATATGCAGTACCCTATCAGTGGTAATTTGACTAAACTTTATGAGTTTTTCAGCTATGAACTTAACCGGGTGAAGGCGGGGCGCAACCGCACAGAACTGGATCGGGTCAGGAACATGGTGGGAGAACTGCGGGAATCTTTCCGAACGGCACAGAAAAACAACGACTCTGGAAAGTAGTAAAGTTATGCAACAATATATATTGACTGATGCTCTGATCCAGGCCAGGCGGATGAGTATTTTGTTTCATGAGGTAATAGACCTTTCCCGGCAGCTGGCCGAGGCAGTCGACCGCAACGATCAAGTGACGATCCAAATGCTTATTTCCATGCGCAGGGAACCTATTCAGAAGTTGGTCCAAGCCGACCAAGCCATGAACGCTCAGGTGATTGCCCTGCCTCAGGAGGAGGGGCGGCGACTGGCTGCTCTGCTTCAAGGGGAAAAGGGAATGGATAAGGACGAGCAGATCCTTGCAGCTCAGGTAATGACAAACCGGAGACTCCTGGCACAGATGATGGAGATAGATAAGGTGCTTAACTGTAAGTTAACCCGGGATAAGTCCATTTATAGCTGAAACCGGGACATGGGCCTGCCTGATGCGGGGCCATGTTCTGGTCTAAAGTTAGACCATTTCTCCCTTAATATTGCAATTTTGTCCACAGGAGTACCGTATATGCCGATTATCTTATTAGAAAAGGTATCAAAATATTATAGGGCCGAGGGGCGGATAGAAGCTGCTGTGGAAGACGTAAACCTGACCATTGAACAGGGAGAATTTGTCTTTCTTATAGGCAGCAGCGGAGCCGGAAAAAGCACATTGCTGAGTCTTATTTCCGGCCAGCTCAGGCCGGATGAGGGCAAGGTGCGGCTGGGAAATCGGAATATGGTCAGTATCATGCGATGGAGCCGCAACCGGGCTGCCGTACTTTTTGGAAAGGTCTGGCAAAATCAAAGCCTTATTCGTAAGCGGACAGTGGGGGAGAATCTGGAGCTGGCCATACGTATTGCCGGGGCCAGGACGGAGAACCGTAAGCAGCTTCATGATAGGGTTGCCAAAGTTCTGGGGTTGGTGGGGATGCCTGGAGTGGAAAAGAAATATCCAGCGGAGATGTCTCTGGGAGAGTGTCGCCGGGTAGAGTTGGCAAGGGCTCTGATTAACAGTCCGCCTATTTTGGTGCTGGATGAGATTACAGCTAACCTGGACGACGACAATATTTGGGACATTTTCCACCTGCTTCAAGAGATTAACAATAAGGGTACCACTATTATTATGGCCACCCACGCCAGCAAGTACGTCAATATTATGAGAAGGAGAGTGGTAACTTTAGTCGATGGGCATATTTTTGGAGATGTGAAGAGGGGGAGGTACGGAGATATCATATAATGCCCAGCTCTGTGCCGACTTACGGGTTTTCTTACGTTTCCATATGAGAAACAAGTAAGGCTTTAATAAATTTTGCCCAAATAAATGATTTAGACAGCATTTACAACGATGAGGAGGAGCCATTATGCTCAAGAACATGAAAGTAAAAGCAAGTCTGATCATGGGATTCGGCATAACCACCGCTGTTTCCCTTGTTATTATTGTATCGACTTTGCTGATGCTCAGTGTACAGAGCTCTGCCTACCAGAAAATCATTGACTCAAATATCCGGGCCAACCAGTTGATTACAACTGCCCGCTTGGATGCTAACATTGCTGCCCGCAATCTCCGTGATATCCTCCTCATTCCTGATGATCCCGCAAACCCTGATATGGAGGCCAGAGCCTTGGCTGTGTTGGAAGATATGGATCTGGTTCTCAATGAGTTAAGGGCGGTTTATCCCCTGGATGAGGCCAGCCTGAATGCGTATATTGATGCGGTCAATGAATGGGGTTTGGTGGTTCCCCAAATTTTGGATGCCTATCATAATAATCAGATCCAGACGGCTATTGATTTAATTCAGCAGCAATGTACCCCCAGTTTGAACGTTATGGCTGAGTTGGGGGCCAGTATTGACAATGCGCTGAACACCGCCCAGAATACTGCTGTCCTTGAGGAGGAAAGGATAGTCTTCTGGACTATTGTTATCATTGCCGTGGCGATGGTGGTAGCAACGGCTGCAGTGATTTGTATAGCTATGATGATCGTGAAGAGCATTACAGTCCCTGTCAGTCAGGTGCGTAACGCGCTGGTGGGCTTTAGTGAGGGAAAACTGGATATCCCTGTGGATTACGAGAGTGAGAATGAACTGGGTGATATGTGTACCGCATTACGTATCAGCCAGCATATTCTGACTGAGGTTATCAGTGATACAAGTTGTCTGCTTCAGGAGATGGCTGAGGGTAATTTTAATGTACATACTAAGGATGAAGACATGTATGTAGGCGCTTTAAACACCATGTTTAACTCAATCCGGGGAATCAACAGAAATCTGAGCGATGCACTTATCCAAATTGACCAGAGCGCTGAGCAGGTGGCCGCCGGGGCTGACCAGGTGTCTACCGGAGCCCAGGCTCTGGCCCAGGGAGCGACGGAGCAGGCCAGTGCGGTGGAAGAATTGTCAGCGACAGTAACTGAAATCTCCAACAACGCCCAGGAGAACGCTCGGTACAGCGAAGAGGCTCTACGCCTTTCCCTGAGCGCTGGTAGCCAGGTGGAAGTGAGCTCCAAGTACATGGCGGAGATGGTGGCAGCTATGGAAAGAATTTCAGAATCCTCTGAGGAAATTGGTAAGATTATCAGCACCATTGAGAATATTGCTTTTCAGACAAACATTCTGGCGTTGAACGCTGCTGTGGAGGCTGCTCGGGCGGGAAATGCAGGAAAGGGATTTGCTGTAGTGGCTGATGAGGTGCGCAACCTGGCTGCCAAGTCTGATCAGGCTGCAAAGGCTACCAAAGAGCTGATTGAGCGCTCTGTTAATTCGGTAAAAGAGGGCAATGACATTGTCAAAAATGTGTCCGAGTCCTTGGATAAGACCAAGGCCGAGGCCAATCAAGCTATGGAGGCCATGAAGCAGGTGGCTGCTGCTACTGAGAAGGAATCTCAGGCCATTGCTCAGGTGACAGAGGGAATCGACCAGATTTCCTCTGTCGTACAGACAAACTCTGCCACCAGTGAGCAATCTGCGGCGGCCAGCGAGGAGCTGTCCAGTCAGGCCGCATTAATGAAGGATCTTATGTCCAAATTTAAGCTGCATGACAGCAGCTATACCCGGATAAATCCCTTCTATGGGGATACTGGTAGCATCGATATAGACGATGACGATCAAACCCAGGCTTTTGGTGGCAGCGCGAGTATTTATGAAAGCAAATATTAAGCAATTAGTCGGGGATATTGTTATTACCGCATAGCACCGCAGTAAATGGCCCAAGCATATCAGCGGAGCAGCCGTTGTTAAAATTGCCAGGAAGCGGTGTGGCAGCCGCTTTCTGGCAATTTTTGTTTATTTACTCCTAAAGACAGGAGGGATTATGTGTATGGCTAAAAAGAATATTTTTCAAGGGCTGTTGGATAGAATTACAAAAAATCAAGATACCCCTAGGTCTGGAGAGGAGCTGTTGGAAAATCAGCAAGAGGCAGAGCCATTGCCAGAGCCTATTCCCAACCCGTCCATTTTAGATGTTGCGGACGATGGGGCGCTGACCCGTTTGTGGCAGAGGTGGGCAGGGGATATTATGTTTCCAACACTTTCGCTAATAAATGAGGAATTTGGTTGTAAATTAAACTTAAATGAGCAATCTCTTCAGAAGGAATGTGTGCGGCTTAGCAGGTGGTTGGAGCAGGAGGCGAAAAAGCGTTTGCGTACTTTGGATGAGGCGAAAAAAAAGGAGACTTATATAGATGCGTCCTGCCTGGCTTACAGTTCTGTGGATGGATTGGCCGCCTGGATTTTTCTTTTTCCGCCCTCGGATGAGGGGGGACAGCTCCATGTTGATGCCATTGGTAAGGCTCTAAAAAATGGGTCTATCACAACAGGAATTGACTCATCAGTAGTGGCTCGTCTATTTAAGGAAAAGCCTTATTTTAGACTGATCCCCGTGGCCTGCGGTACACAGGTTACTGAGGGGGAGGATGGCAGGGTCGAAGAACGTTTTCCCCGGGAAATTTCTCAGGAGGTCAAGGTGGATGAGAGCGGGATGGCCGACTATCGCTCTGTCAACTATGTTCAGATGGTTAATCAGGGGGATATCCTGTGTGATATTATCCCTCCCAAGCCGGGACAGCCTGGACTACGGGTGGACGGCAAGGTAATTGAACCTCGAGCTGTAAAACCGGCTAAAGTGCCAAGTGGGTCAAATACCACCATCAGTGAGGATGGTCTACATCTTCTGGCCACCCGGGAAGGGCATTTGGAATATTCTTCTGGGGTATTTCAGGTGCGCCCACTACTGGAGATTAAGGGAGATGTAGACTACTCCATCGGGAACATCGACTTCCGAGGGGATGTACATATTCACGGCGATGTCCGGGGAAACTTTGTGGTTCGGGCCACAGGCACTATTACGATCGACGGGTTGGTGGAGGCGGCCTCCGTGGAAGCGGGAGGTGACCTGATCATTACCTGCGGTGTGTTAGGCGATAATAAGGCTCTTATCAAAAGCGGAGGCTCCATTCGGGCCAAATACCTGGAGAGCTGCATAGCCTACGCCGGTAAGTGCATTTTTGCTGACTGTATTATGTCCTCTCAGGTGTTTAGCGATGACAGCATCAGTGTCACGAATGGCCGAGGAACGGTTATCGGTGGCGCCATGACGGCTGCCAGGGCGATTAAGGTTGGGATGATAGGCTCTCAATCAGGCCGGAGGACGGAGATTACCCTGGGTGTGCTTCCCTATGTGCAGGAAAAGCTGCGCAATGACCAGGCGAGTCTGGAGATTATCCGTCAAGAGATGGAAACCTTAGAAAGAGAACTACGCTATTTAGAGGCCCAGCACGGCATAGAGGGCAGCAGCGAGAAGTTGGCTAAGGCCCATTTGCGAAAGTCTGTTTTGGCTATGAAAGAAAGCCAGCTAGTAAAGAGACGAGAGACTTTGGAGGATATGACACCAGATTTGTCCAAGTGCAGGTTGGAGTGCAATATGGTCTACCCGGTTACCTGCGTGACCATCCAAAATTCTATCTGGCGGACTGAAGTGGTCAAAAGACGCTGTATTTTGAGCTTTGACACACAAATTGGGGAAATTAAAGAAGTTTGATAAGAGGGGGATTGTATGGGAGCAACTGCAGACATCGGCTGGCTGTGCCGTGTGGCAGAGAACTTGGCCTGTGAAATTATGCAGCAGATGTCCGGTATCCGGCTGGAAAGCTGTTCTCCCTCAGAAGGTGGAGATGTGGTTATGGATGCAGTATGCGCCCTGGTGGATGGGGACTATCAAATGAAGCTACAATTTTGTGCTGAGCGTCGGATGTTTGTCCGTCTGGCCCGGAACATGATTGGGAGAGAGCCAGAGGACGGTCTTGAGGTACAGGAGTATGCCGCCGAGTTTTTTAACGTGCTGTGCGGTCGCTTTATTTCCCAAATTCATCAGACGATCAGGACATCAGCCCAGTTTTTTCAAACACAGTATGTGGCCAGTCCTAACGTGCGTTGCCTTGCAGATGAGGGACCCGTTTATACTTTATATTTTGTCAGCGAGCAGCAGGAATTGGCTGAATTCTCCTGGACCAAACAATCGATTGAAAGCCTGTTGAGGAGGAATGAGGAGAAGTGAAACGTAAGATTATGGTGGTAGATGATTCCCGTGTTGTCTACGCGGAAATGAAGAAGATGCTCGACGGAAGTGAGATTGAAATCAGCGGCTACTGCCGCAGTGGAGAAGAGGCGCTGGAAAGATATGAAGAGATTAGGCCGGAGTTGGTCACTTTAGATATTGTTATGCCTGGAATGGACGGGTTGGATACTTGTAAAAAGATGCTGGAGCGATGGCCGGACGCACGAATCCTGATGGTCTCCTCCTTAGCCTATGATGATACCATGGACGCTGCCGCCGAATATGGTGCAAAAGGGTTTCTCTATAAACCCTTTAAGCAGGATGATCTGTTAGAAGGGATCCGGAAGGCGCTACCTCCTGCAGAATAAGAAAAAGATGTTATTAACAGATGTATATGTTTGAAAGTAAATGGGGGGAATGGTGGCTTTTGCCACAGGGTGGATGAGCATAGTACGGCAACTCGTCGTATGTAAGTGGCAGAGCAGGAAAATCCTTTGAAATGGGGCAGAGTGGAATGAAATTAAAATGGAGAGCGGCAGTCTTTTTACTGACTGCCGCATTATATGGATTGTCTGGCTGCAGCGACCAAAAGAAACAGCCACCAACAGAATATATGATTGGGGAGGAGTCTGTCCCAGCTCTAGCGGTGGAGAAGGACGTAGAGGTAAGTGAGGAAACAGCGCAGGGGAAGTCCACGGTGTATACATACAGCGGGCTGGCTACTCCGGGCACATGGGTGGAGGGTTATGCTGCGCAGCTGACCAGGGAGGAGAACGGCTTTCTTACCGTGGATGAGGAATATGTCCAGACTGAAGCCCCAGATTTTGCAATGGAAGAGGGGATGGTTTTTCTGGCAAGGGATGCCCAAGAGGAGGGAAGAGTGCTCTTGGTTACCTTGGAGTGGAGTGAGGGAACTTGCACGGTTACGGTGGAGCGTCCGGAGGGCCATGTGGAGCCGGAGCCCTTGGGAGGTACTTCCCTGGCTGAGGCGGTGGATTACCTGTACAGTCTGGCCCCCTCTGTTCTGGGATTGAGTGGAAACTCTATGAGTGAGTACCAGGTTTATGCCTTGGATGGGATCGTTTTTGTGGAGGGCCTTCCCTGCCTCCAGTTGAGCGTATGCAGTAGTGAAAACCCGGAGCAGACCAACGAAATTATGGGTATTTATCTGCTTAGCGGAAACCGGAAACATATTTACCGGATGGATACTCAAACCGATAAGGTAGTGGA
Organism: Oscillospiraceae bacterium; assembly: GCA_045543215.1. Taxonomy (GTDB): domain Bacteria; phylum Bacillota; class Clostridia; order Oscillospirales; family Oscillospiraceae; genus DXYV01. Next base: position 4,963 of record JAZQMD010000146.1, on the reverse strand, counting down.
GCTTAAGTTAGATTAAGTGGTGCTCGCCCCGAACGGCCCACCAACAAGAAGAAAGAAGGTACACAGTATGGATGTACGGGATACCCTCCTGTTGGTAGATGATATGGGAAGCAGCCGGGCCATTCTGCGAGGGATATTTGAGGATAATTATAATTTGCTGGAGGCCGAAAACGGTGAGCAAGCCCTGCTGCTGCTGGAACAGAATCACCACTGTATTGCCGCTATGCTGTTGGACGTGATGATGCCGGTTAAGACAGGCTATGAGGTTTTGGAAGAGATGGGCCAGCAGGGTCTGCTTGCCGAGATCCCGGTAATTATTATTACTGCGGAGGGATCTGTAGAGGGCGAAGTGAGGGCCTTCGATTTAGGAGCAGCGGATATTATTGTCAAGCCCTATGATCACTTTGTGGTTCGCCATCGGGTGGACAACATCGTAGAACTTTTCCGCCATAAGTGGCACCTTGAGGAGCTGGTAGAGGAGCAGGCGGAAATCTTGCGCCACTCTAACGAGGTAATGGTAGATGCTCTGTCTGCCCTCATTGAATATCGCAGCGTGGAGTCGGGACAGCATATTCTGCGTATCCGCCGTTTTACCAAAATACTGCTGGAGGATATTGCCCGCAGTTTCCCGGAGTACAGACTAACAAAGCGCACCATAGGAATTATTGCCAGTGCTGCGGCACTCCACGACATTGGGAAAATTTCCATTCCAGACTCCATCCTCAATAAGCCGGGCAAACTGACCAAAGAGGAGTTTGAAATCATGAAAGGCCATTCTCTCACCGGCTGCCGTATGTTGGAAAGCCTAGCCGGGATGGGAAATGAGGAATATCTGTGTTATGCCCACAATATCTGTCGCTATCACCATGAGCGATGGGACGGGAAGGGGTATCCAGAGGGGCTTAAAGGGGACAATATTCCAATTTGCGCTCAGGTAGTGGGTTTGGCTGATGCCTATGATGCGCTGACAACCCAGAGAGTGTATAAAGATGCATACCCCTGCGACAGGGCTATGAATATGATCCTCAACGGGGAGTGCGGCGCTTTTTCGCCAAAGCTGCTGGAGTGCTTTAAAAACGTGTGTGATGACTTTGCCTCTCTGGCCCATGCCTATGCAGACGGGCTTTCTCCCAATACGGAGGCCATTCCCGCACCAATGCCAAGAATTAGACACAAGACCTTGGAACTAGATACACAGCAGATGGCTCAGCTAAAATATCATACTATTCTCCATTATGTAGATGCCACCGTGGTAGAGGTAGATCTGGATAGGGGGATTTATCATTTGGTTTACAACCCTGATCCTGATCTGATTTTGCTCCAGGCCAGCAATACTTTTGAGGAGGGCATACGCACCCTGATTCTGAAGATGGTTCATCCGGAAGATAGAGCCCAGGTGCTGGAACTGCTCACTACCTACCTGCAGGGGTTTCTGGATGATGGTCTGCGTAAGCAGACCCGCCGCTATCGGATGCACAGCAATTCTATCAATGACTACCGATGGTATGATTGCACCATTTTGCGGGTTGATGTTGGGGACAGCAGCCAACATAAGCTGCTTATCACCTGGCGCAAGGTGGATGATGAGGAGGTCAATGGGACCGTTAATCTGACTACCATCCCTGATGAAGCCTTCCATGCCGGGTTGCTAGGGGCTATCTACCGTTGCCGCAATGATCAGTGGTTTACCCTGACCGAGCCCAGCAAAGGATTACAATCTCTTTTGGGCTATAGTGACAAAGAGATTTTTGTCCATTTTAAAGACCGTCTGATTGATCTGATATGCCAAGAGGATCGCAAAGCAGTGCGGGCAAGTGTGTCAGAGCAGTTAAGCCGGGGTAGACATGTGGAGTTGGAGTTCCGTATGTGCCGCAAGGACGGAAGTTTTGTCTGGGTTCTAGAAAAGTGCCACCTCACCGTAGGGGAAGATGGAAGGGAGTATCTTTACGGTGTGTTAATGGATATCAGTCACACCAAGAAGGCCCAGGAGGCGCTTCATCTCACTCTGGAACGTCACCAGATTATTATGAATCAGACCGATGATATTATCTTCGAGTGGGACATTGTGGCAGATACTGTTTCTTATTCTACAAAGTGGGAAACCTTGTTTGGTTATACACCCATTAAAGAGCATATGATGCTCCAGGTGCCTAAGGCTTCTCACATCCATCCGGAGGATATACCGGTTTTCTTGGAGAAAGTCCGCACCCTTCAGTCTAAAGGAGGATATCAGGAGGCCGAGGTGCGTATTGCAAAGGCCGACAGCCGTTATCTATGGTGTCGTATCCGGGGTACCGCTCAGTGCGATGAGGAGGGGAAACCTGTCAAAGTGGTGGGCGTAATTATTAATATCGACGGGGAGAAGCGGGCCAATCAAGATTTAAAAACCAAGGCAGAGCGGGACGCACTGACCAAACTGCTTAACAAAAATGCTGCCCGCTGCCAGATAGAGGATTATTTGTCCTCCTGCCAAATGCATGATTATTCGGCCTTAATTATTATTGATCTAGACAACTTTAAGCAGGTCAATGACTGCTATGGACATATGTTTGGGGATGCGGTGCTTACTCAGGTTGCAAGGGAGATCCGTAGGCTTTTCCGCTCGGAGGATATCCTCGCCCGTATTGGCGGAGATGAGTTTATGGTCTTTATAAAGAATATTCCAAACCGTTCTTTGCTGGGGAATCGCTGTGCACGACTGGTAGCAACTGTCCATGATATGTTCCGAACCAGTCTGCCTGGTAGTGCCCTGTCCTGCTCGGTGGGGGCGGCCATCTTTCCCGATCACGCAACAGCCTTCCAGGAACTCTTCCAGAGGGCCGATCAGGCCCTATACCGTGCTAAGGGACAGGGAAAAAACCGCTATGTGTGCTACAATAGTAGGGACTGTGCAGTACCTGCTGCACAAGGGGATTCCACAGTCAGGGAGCGTATTGATTCTGACGAGCGTCCCGGTTTGGCGGATAACAGTATGGTTCATTATGCTTTTCACCGACTGTATGAGTCGGGGGACGTGGAGGATACGGTTAATGATATTCTGGCGATGATAGGACGGCAGATGAACGTCAGTCGGGTGTATATCTTTGAGAACAGTTTGGACAACAAGTGGTGCAGTAACACCTTTGAGTGGTGTAATGAAGGGATTACAGAAGAAAAAGAGAATTTGCAAAATATCAGCTATGAAACGGATATCCCTAACTATGAGAATAATTTTGACGAACGGGGAATATTTTACTGTCAGGATATTACCCTTCTGCCAAAGCATGTATACGACATTATGGAACCACAGGGTATCAAATCCGTGCTTCAATGTACCATCAGGGACAACGGTAAGTTCCGGGGTTATGTGGGGTTTGACGAGTGCGCCATCAACCGTCTATGGACCCAGGAACAGATAGACATGCTCTCATTTTTGTCCGAGATGCTCTCTGTGTTTTTATTAAAGAAGCGGGCGCAAGATGAAACGGCAAACCGGGTAAAGGATCTTTACAGCGTACTAGATAACCAGAATACCTGGATTTACGTCATTGATCCAGATACCTGTGAGATGAAGTTTCTCAATGCAAAGACTCTGGCTTGGTCACCCGAGGCTGCTGTGGGCATGCACTGTTACACAGCGATTGGAAAACAGAACAAGCGTTGCAAGGGTTGCCCAGCTTTAGGGATTCAGAATGCCAAAAACTGCACCAGAGTCATGGAAAATAAACTATTAGGCCTGCGGGTACGCGCAGAGGCCAGCATGGTTAGCTGGGGTGGCAAGGAAGCCTGCCTTATTGTTTGCCATGAGTTGACCAACCCTGAGCAAGGGTGATTGAGCCAGATGGAAGACATTGCCCCCGGGTCAAAGGCCCAGGGGCGGTGTCTTTGCTGCGTTTTATAACTGAGGAAGGTATTCCATGGGGTCAATTGCCACGCCATCTTTGGCGATTTCAAAGTGGAGATGGCTAGCACGCATACTTTCGGCAATAGCAGTAGAGCCTACGGCACCAATGATGGAGCCAGTATACACGCTATCGCCTATCTCCACCGTAGGCACAGCCTGGAGATTGGAGTAGGAACTGGTCAGGCCCTGACCGTGGTCGATGACCACTGTGGTCCCCATAAGATCGTCCTGCTCCACGGCAATAACGGTACCAGCCGCAGTAGCGAGTACATTGGCACCTTGATCGGCGGCAATGTCCAGGCCGGAGTGAATCCGCCAGTCGCCCATGGTTTCGTCATAGGCCAGTACTTCCAGGCTGTATTCGGCCAATACTTCACCTTTCACTGGCCAGGTGTAAACCAAAGGGGCCTGGATGCTGGCAGGTTCCTCCACCGTAGGTGCGGAGGGCTCAGGTTCGGTCACGGGTGCGGGACTCTCGGTTTCGATGACGGGGGGCGGGGTAACCTGAGCACTGATCTCCGCTTGACTTGGAACGGACTGGCTGGGTACAGGGGTGGAGAGACTGACCTCCATTTGGACATTTCCTGTTACCGGAGTGACGGGCAAATCCTCATCACTTGAAATAGATTGGACCAGATACCAGCCAGAGATGCCGACAGCAGCCACACACACCAGTACCACCACATAGAAGCCTTTCCCTACGACAAAATCACGCAGCTTTTCTGCAAGAGAAGTCTTTTTGTTCATGTAGAACACCTCCGAGGGTAGTGTTGACCAATGGAATACGGCTTATACCAAAAAGAGGTGTTTTTGTTTATCTGTTCTTTTAATTCCTTAAAAAGGCTTTTACGTTGGTGAAAATTAAACGGCTAAAAAGGAATGCCTAGGCATACACTGACTTTGAGGTGTTCCCATGTGGAAGAATAAAAAGCTAATATTTGGTTTAATAGTGATTTTTTTGCTCAACGTGAGTCTTATTTTAGTCTTTCAGAGCCTTTAGTTAGGGTGAACGGGGGCTTCGTGAAAGGCAAAAGCCCGACTCCCTATAAAGGAGTCGGGCTTATTTTATTTTATTTTATT
>JAZQMD010000145.1:0-16053 GCA_045543215.1 Oscillospiraceae bacterium | reverse complement strand
AGAACAGACAACCAATTTTTACAATTCAGCAATACAACCCAAAACGGGGAAAAATCTTTATGATCTGCTTGAGTTTTTTATGGCTGCAAACGGTAGTACAGACCCTAATGAGTGGTTTGAAGATAACTTTAAAGGTATACTGAAAGAGCAGCCCGCAATTGATCCTCCTGAAGGAATGAGTATTAAGTACAGGGCATGGGATAATTTGGTCAAGAGCTCAGGGCAGGACAGTAATCTTCTGTTGCCTATCATGACGGCTCCGCAGGAAGATATGGTTTTATTTTCTGCTCCGTCGCACCTGTTTATTAGCTCCATTAACAGATATTATACCGAAAATAATGAAGAGAACAAACAAAAGCTGTTGAATTCGCTGAACACCTATGGTGAGTGGGTTGGCAGACTTTATGGTACTTCTGCTGGTGTTGTTCCCAATGCCGAGGAGTGGCTAAATGCATCCCTCAAGGTCAGTTATGATACTCGTTTTGGCTATCCGGCTGGAGGCAAATATCCTGGTACGCAAGAGACTGGCGTGTCACAGGAGCCGGTTTTCAAGTGGGTGACTGAATCTATACGAAGGATAGGTGCTGCAAATGGAGCTGGCGCATATGCAACAGGCCCTAATATTTATTGGATTGTTTATACTGCATTTGGTAGTGAATTTGCATTTAAGACATTTACCCATGAAAATGCTCATACACAAGATGGCAGCTATTTTTATAATAACTATGGCAGACGCTCTCCTTCGGGAGCTGAAGCTCATGCAGATGGGAACCTTATGCAAGAATTCACAGATGGCAGCATGGTATTTAACTGGTACAAAGAAGTAGATGTCACCACTGAGATCACCAATAATTTTAGCTATACAAGGGTAGACACACCTGAGGAAATCTGGGATTACTTTAGTGATATGTTTGAAGCCGGGTATGTAATGGATTACCTTATGGGGCAGGCATTTTTACAATTATCGCCCGAGGAGCAGTCTAAAATAGCTGTGCAGGCAAGTCATACTCCACAAGGAAACTCCTTTAAAACCACGTATAGCAGATTATCCGCAGATGCGCTTAAAGAGATGAATTTAAGTACTATGGAGGATCTGTGGGACAATCAAATCATGCTCAGGCCAACGGGGACCGTAACCTCAGCAGGTGCTGGAGGCTATGGATATGAATCATTCTGGCATGCTAACTGGTATCAGCCTCATAATGATAATGGCACTCCTGACAGTAATTCTTTCAAACGATTGGGGCAAGAAATGCTGGGAGTTGGAGGTTATGAAAACGGTTATATTGCTTATATGTCCGGTAAGAGTAAAAATGACCTCCAGGCGCTTAGAACAGCCACAGGAAATGATAGCATTACGTGGAAGGATTATAAGTTAGATCGATATAAGACAGTAGAAAGTAACCTTGACTCAATACCGTATTTTAATTCAGACAATGTTATAACCAAGTTAGTGGCGGCATTTAAACAAGATGCCAGCAATGGCAACCTAAATGCAAGCACAAACCTGAAGAAGATATACTTCCACATTGTAAAACGTGCTACAAATGATTTTATCGATGGGGATATCTATAATCTGCCAACTGTGACTACGATTACTTCCGCACAGGAATTGATTGATGCGGTAAATGCAAATAAACTGGGCAATTACAAATTGGGTCAAGACATTGATTTTAGCGGTGTCCAGATAGATACCCCATATTATATGGAACAGTTTGTAGGCACTTTGAACGGTGATGGGCATACGATTACAGGATTGTCTTGTCCGTTATTCAATAACGTCACGTATGCAAACATTAGTAATTTAAAAATTAATCTACCTGTGGTTACAGAAAATAATCAGGCAGTAATAGCCAATTCAAGTAACAATGTAATTCTTAGCAATATAAGCATAATTATACCAAGTGAAAAGTTGCCGTTGATAAAAACAAGAAATAAATTGTATTATGAAGATAATATTGCGTTTGATCAAGTTACAGAGGAAGAAGTAGTGGAGATATACACGTATGAAGACCTTGTAGCCATAGGTAAGGATGGATCAAGTTTAAATGGTCACTATGTACTCATGAATGATTTGAGCCTGGCCGGTAGAAACCCCTACGGCCCAGTCATTAATGGTGTATTTAGTGGCGTGTTTGATGGCAATGGACACACCATTTCTAATTTGTGGTCTGCTTTATTTAAAGAAATAAGTGATGGAGAAGTAAAAAATTTAAAGATAAAGTACAGTAATTTAACACATTCGGCATCCAGAGGAACCCTTGCCAATATACTCAGGGATTCTAGGGTTTCCGATGTACAAATACAGGAAGTTATGTTAGATTACTCAAATGCAAACATTCAAAATATTGGAGCACTTGCTGGAGAAGCTTATGGAAACGTTGATATATCAAGAGTCTCTGTCATAGATACCAGTATAAAAGGTTTTTCAAATATAGGCGGTATTATAGGGCAGTCTAATGGTTTGACTACGTTTACAGACGTTCTCTTTAAAGGCAAAATTATAGGCACAAAAGCAAATCAACCTTACGATGGAAGAATGGCAGGAATAGTAGGCAGTCATGTAGGTGTTACAATCCATAATGCTTATGTGGATGTGGATATCACTGCGCCAAATCATGAGTTGATTAACGGCAACGGAGGATTTGTAGGCGGTTCAAGCAATGCTGCCACAATATCAAATTCTGTTGTAATAGCCAAGGGGGATTGTTATGGAATATCCTCTGACGCTGTCACGATCAATAATGTTTATGAATCCAATAGATCTTCAAAGACATCAAGTGGCCTGCAAACTGGTACAATTAAGAGGGTTACACAAGAAAGCATGAACAGTGAGGATTTTTATGGAAATGGACTTTATTGGAATAAGGTTGTTTGGGATTTTAGCCAAATAGATACTCATGGCTATCCAATCGTTCGGTTTGGGAATCTAACTGATACGTCTACTTTCAAGGGATTAAAGCCAGTTTTAACAGCGGAGGGAAATGATTATGGACTAGAAGCTGACACAGTTACTGTCGGAAACGTCGATGAAGCGGATAGCCCTTCCAGCGTATTAGTTGCCTTACAAAATTGAACTTTATAAGCAGCTATGAGAGAAGATGGTTGTTAAAATGGCTATTGTAAGCCTATTAAAAAGCGGTAGCTTGCGGGTATGACACCATATCTACGTTCTTCCCTAACTCCATTTTCTATTTTACTCAGGGTATGGGATGCTCTGTCAACGCTGCCATCAAGCAATGGTTCTCGCCGCCGCTGGCGCGGCGGGAAAAACCATTTTGCTATGCTGTTTTGTAATTCCTGCGCTAATCGCCGTCGTACCCATACCTGTAAAAAGGCACATGAAAAGAAGGACTTTATTGAATGGTATATTGTTGAACAAACGGTGAATTATGAATAACGCTTTGCGCTTAATAACCCTAAAGTACTTTATGGAGGAAATAAAAATTGATACCCATCTTCCTGCACTATATGGCGGGGAAATAGATAAAGATAACAATATATAACTATTTATGTTATTTTGCTTGTAATTAAAATAAAAATGGTATATTATTCCATAAAAGGTTTAAATAAATTTTATATTATTTTAATCATTTCTGCACGCAAAGCCTTTCTAAAACAGAGTATGGATATGGACGAAGAAAATTTTGCAAGAACGGAGGTGAATCAGCCAGCGGCGCGCGCAGGAAGGGAGCACATAGGCAGCTCATGCCAAGGACAGATTGCTTGTTCTTTGCGAAATGCAGGACAAGACTTTGATGAGAAAGGATGTATTATAATGAAACAGCGATTCCTACATATAGCGGTTGTATTCAGCCTGCTCTTCTCACTTTTTCCTATAGGCGCAATGGCACTTACCAACATGGGTACAAACCCCGGGACTGGGCAGACCATCGGCCAGCCCTTTGCAAAGGGGACAGCTGGGAGCAACAGCTTTCGTATCCCTGGTCTGGTTACTCTGAGTGACGGCTCCCTGCTGGCCGTTGCTGACGCACGGTGGAACACCACCTATGACGGTGGTGGACTGGACACAATCGTTTCCCGCTCTACAAATAATGGGGCTACCTGGAAATGGAGCTTTGCCAATTATTTAGGGGATAACGGAAATCGGTACAGTGGTGGGCCAAATAACCCTTCTGCGGGGTACTCTGGCTCAACCTGTTTTATAGACCCCTCCATTGCACTGAAGTATGACAGCAATGGCAATGAGACTATCTATCTGCTAGCTGACATCTACCCTTATGGTGTAGCCTTAAATGGACAACAGAATCTTTGGCCCTCCAATGAGACTGGGTTTGACAGCAAGGGCAGGCTGCTCCTTTCCAACAATACCTACGGAACCGAGACACAGGGTAATAACAAAAATTATGTCTATAATTTTTATCTAGATCAGGAGACAGGTAAGATCAAGTCTCTGTCCAACGATGCAGTCCAGCAAGGCTACACCGTAGACGCGCACTTCAACATCACCGGAAACGGACATAATACCAACCTCTTTTTCGCTGATTCCCCCTTCAAGGTCCAGCGTACCAGCTATCTGTATCTCATTACCTCCACTGATCGAGGAGAGACTTGGAGTAAACCTACGCTTATTCCCGTAAAGAAAAACACTGAACGGGCTTATCTAGCGGCGCCCTCCAGGGGGATTGTGACCTCACAGGGTGAGATTGTCTATCCATGCTATTCTTATGCCGGAAACAACGATAGTCAACGTGTGAGCTTTATCTACTCCAGCGATGGGGTTAATTGGAACCGCAGCGTAAACGCACCTATCGGAAACGGTGTCAACTGGCACTCTGAGTCCGTTGCGGTAGAGCTGTCTGACGGACGACTACGCTTTTTCTTGCGCAGCAACACTAGCCGTCTGACCTATATTGACTTTACCCCCGGCGCTAATGGTGTATCTGACGGGGTCTGGGGAAGGCCGGTGGTAGAGAAGAGCATTCCTACAAACTCTAACTGTCAAATTTCAGCCATTAAATACTCTAAGACCTCTGAGGGAAAAGAGGTTTTGCTGGTTTCCTGCCCTACCGGGCCAAACGAGGCTGGCTCCAACAACAGCGCCGCCTCCGCACGGCTTAACGGCAAAATTTTCGTGGGCTTGGTGAACAATGACACAAACAGGAGCATGGCCTGGGTGAACAATGCGAAGATTGATGTTACAAGCAACGGGAGTCCCTTTATGTACTCAGCCATGACGGAACTGCCCGGTGGGAACATCGGTATCCTCTATGAAAACCATGAATCAAAATGGGGCGCCGGAGACAATTGTTATTATACAATGAAATTCGAGACCAAGGCACTCTCCGGCATTAATTTTGATTCTGTTGGCACCACTAAATATGTATTGGATGTAGATGGCATTGATGTTGGTGAAGTTTATGCCATTACATACTTCAATGGCATTACTGATCGTGTATTATTCTGTAATAATACTGTAACGGATGTACTTTCAGGAAAAGAGATTGAGACTACCCCACCGTTAAATAGCGATTTTGATGTGGGAGCCCAGTTATGGAAGGTAGTCGACTTAGATAATGATAGAATAGCTCTAAAATCTATGTTTGGAGGGGGTACTTATTATTTAAATTTGAGTAGGCTTAGTGACAGCAGGGTTCATACCAGTGAGATGCCTGTGGAGGTTATGATTACGGACGATGATATGGATGGTACATACACCATTAAAGATGCATCCACTGACCTTTGGTTGTCCTATAATACTAGCACGCGTCAATTTTCTGCCACTAATAATGGTGTTGAGTTGCGCTTTTTTAAACAAGTAAAGTCTTGAGGTTGCTTTCAAGAAAATCAGCTGTGAGAGATAAAGTATAAAGGTAAGTGGCACGCCGTTTGAAACACTGAAGGCTTTGAATTTGTGTTGCGGTGGTATAGAGGAAGGATGTTTACTTGCAGATCGTGGTCGTAGGATGGCAAAGCCTCCACTTGCGGCGCTGGTGTTGATTACTCTCATTCTCTGGAGGGAGGAGGAAGTCTTGGCGCACCCGCCGGTGGCTTCTCCGCGCTCTGCTCGAAGCCGCCGCTATTCAGTTGCGGAGAGGATCAGCTCCTTTCACACACCAGGGGGAAAAAACATCTAAATACGGCGGCAAAAAAGGAGGGGGCTTTCCCCCCTCCTTTTTTGCTTTTTAATTCATGTTTTCTAAAAGATTCTTGAGCATTTGAGCAACCTGTGCTCTTGTAGCCTGCCCTTTGGGATCAAGGATACCACTGCCTTTACCATTAATAATACCATTTTCATTTGCCCAGGCCAGAGCCTGCTTGGCATAGTCTGAGACCTGAACGGCATCACTAAAATTGGTTATATCATGGGTACTTTCTAATCCACCAGAGTAGCGCCAAAGTATCACGGCGAGTTGCTCACGACTAATCGGATCATTTCCTCGGAAACTACCGTCCTCATATCCAAGGATAATACCACGCCCAGCAGCCCAGAGAGCGGCTTTGAAAAACCATTCTTGGCCTTTTATGTCTTGGAAACTTCCATCATAAGTATAGTCAGGATTGTTCTCCAGATTATAAAGTACCTGTGCCAGCATACCACGAGTCATAGGCATTTCCGGGCTAAACCGTGTTTGACTAGTACCGTTGAGCAGGCCACGGGCAGAGACAAAGTCTGCCGCATCCTTGTGCCACTCATCTTTGCGCACATCCTCAAACTCCTTGCGGTTTTCTACAAGCTCTACCGTAGTGCTACCGCTTAGGGGGATAAAGACCTTTCCATTGGAAGAAACAGAGGATTTGACTATTTCCCGGGTACCATCCTCGTGGACGATCACCGCCACGGTGCCGGGGGTGGTGTTTTCGTGAGAGACGGTCATGAGGATGCCGAGGGGAATTTTAGTTATATTTTCTCCGCTGGCCGTGATGCCCAGTGTAATGGTGTTACCAACCTTTTCAGTAGAAACGGTAACATTGCCTCCCTTGCTGGACAGGTCGGATAGACTTCCATTGGGAATAGAAACCTCTGCCATGGGGGTGGATACGGTTAAATTGGCCTTTGTCTGCTGACCGATCTTCCTTATAGTCTCGGACGGAATGCTTACCTCGGCCTTGTTCACATTTCCAGTGATATTGGGAGCGATAATGACTTTAGTGCTGCTGCGTTTCACCGCCTGCTCAACAATCTCCTGTCCCATGGAGGCGGTAATTATTACGCTAGATGTGCTGCCCTTGGTAGTGGCATTAGGCGTTACTTTTGTATTAGTGTTAGTAGTTGCACCATCACTGGTATTTACGCCAGTCTTATTAGTGGTACCACTTATGCCACCGCTCATACTGCCGCTCATGCCACTGCTCATACTGCCGCTCATACCGCCGCTTACACCGCCATTCATATCGCCACCTGAACCGCTGCTTACGTTGTTGGACAATGCATGATAGAGCGTGATACTATCGGTCAGGCTATTATAGTTAATTGTATCTGTTGGGGTGAATATCCACTTGTAAGGGGTGTTAGCCTCCACGGAAGTAGTGTCAGCTAATTCCCATACCACCGTTCCAGGAGTGTTAAACGTGCTACCCATCGTTGTCAGTCCCGCATCGGCTAAGGTTTTGCCGCTGGTAGTGATATGGGTGTATTCGGGGGTTCCAGTAGGCGTTGCCTTGTCGATGGTGATGGTCATCTCATCACTGAAAGTAGCGTTATAAGTTTCATCTTCAGCCTTAATTGCAGTGACGGTTACAGTACCGACCTTGGTGGGGGTCAGGACATTACCGCTGATAGTAGCCGCACCGGTGCCGTTGGTAACGAAGTAAGTTACATCACCTGCACCAGTGCCACCTGAGGTTGAGAGAGTCACATCCTTGCCATAAGTGGTGACACTATTGCTGTTTATAGTTAGAGTTGCCTGTTCCTTCTTTGTGGGCTCAGGAACAATCAAAGTTGTATCGAGCGTGAGAGGCTTTCTATCCACCATATTTCTTGCAGGGATTGTAAATGTAATTTGGTATATGCCTGTGGGGATGGCAGAAGATATCCCTCCAATATACAGGTTTTGCTCATGGAAATATAAGGTTAAAGGATTATTGCCGTTAACGTTATCTATTGTGTAATCAAACCCTCCGTATTCATCTCCAGTTCGGGTGGTGGGTGAGCCGTTGACTGAGATATCTACGGGAACATAAAGCAGGCTATCAAAAGCAGTATTAGACTGGTAGTTTATCGTAAGGGGAATTGACTTGCCGTTACTATTCGCAGACATAGAGACTTGCTCTGGTATATTTGCATTTTTCACAATAATGGTGTCTCCATCAGAGACGGGAATCACCCAGTCCCCATTGTTTTCTCTATTCAGGACCATATCTGGATTGCCGCTATGAGGAATAAGTTTAAAAGATTCATTAGAGGAGTTTGGAGCTACAATATAGGTTTGGTTTTCTACCGGCACCGTGGTGGATGCATTACTAAATATTTCTCCAATACCTATCCCGGTTGTGCCGTTTACAGTGCCGGAGATGGTCAGTGTCTGAAGCTTTCCCAGCACCAGTTCGCCGCCACCTGTAAAATTATTTATAGTCAGGTCATTTTTAAAGTTGACTAGACTTAGTCTTGTATTGGAGGGGGCGGATACCTCCGCGCCTTTGCTGCTGAAGCTACTGCCTGTTGCAGGCTGAAGGTCGGCAGAATATTCTGTACCACCAGATTGCAGTACAAGTTTACCAATGCTACTTATCATAGGCTCAAAAAGATAGCCCTTGCCATCGCTGTCAGTATAGGTTACAACAGCATCAGAACTACCACCGGTCTGGCCATATATGTTTTTTACACGACGGTTGTTTAGGTTGATGCTCACACCACCTGTAACCTTGTATCGTTCGGGATTAGGATACAGTAAATCACCTGAACCCTCGCCCCTGGACTCGCGTGCGCCATGGGCGTAGATATTTTCAATTGAGTGGGTAGCACTGCTCTCAATGGTGATGGTAGAGGAACCGGTAAAGTTATTCGGTTTTGCAGCGGTTTCGTCGGCCCCATCCGACAGGCTGCCGGCGAAGATATCTCCCAGGTGATTCTCACCTTTTATAATGATATGGCCGGCTGGTCCCGTCTCTGGAATAGCTTGGGAGCCATTATAGTCACTCACGCTGCCGCAGAACAGATGGATACGGGGGGAGAGGTTCCCGCGCTTGACACCATTCAGGGTCAGTGTATGGCCATTGGCAATGATGGCGTTGCGTACCATATTGGCAAAATACAACGTGATATTTTCAAAAGTCACGTTGCCACCTAGGACAATTCCGCCGCAGTTGAGCATCATCGTGTTGCCGTTTCCCCTGATGGTTACGCTTTTTTTGAGAAACAGTGCATCGTCTCCAGCGCCCTGAGGGGACTCGATGTTATTGCTAAGAATTATGACGGCATTTTCTGTTTCCGATGCTTTTAAAAAACCGTTCCAGTCAGTGACGGTTATTTCATTGGCTGCCGCAGCTGAAACTGTCATAGAGGGCAGCATGGTGCATATCATGCATAACACCAGTATTACGGAAAGGAATTTTTTTGTTTGTTTCATACACTTTCTCTCTCCTTAGTATTAAAATTTTTTGTCTTTTATATCACTTTCCCGCATGAAATGACAACATGGATGAACCCAAACAGCGTTTAGTTATAGAACAGGAAGCGTGATAAGGAATAAGCCATATATTTTTTCCTAAAAAGACAAAATAATTTAATCCGATATAAGTTTACCATACCGTCAGGCAAAGGACAAGAGGAAATCAGAAGGATAAGGGTTTAGGGCACTTTATTAGCTTTAATAAAAAGGCTTATGTTGATAAATGCTTGTAAACTCTAAATATTTTAAATAAAAATAGAAAATTATTCAAAGAAATTTTCTACCGCTTTTTATAGCTGTCGTGACTATACAACCATTCTAAGATACGGTATGATAAGTAAAATCAACTTTACATAGGCAGAGGTGATACATATAAAACCAGATGTGGAGGAGGCCCTGCGCTATCTTGGGGCGGGAGAGCAGGCGCCAGAGGGGCTGCGGAGGGATGTTAGTGCAGTTGCGCAAGAGCTTGCTGCCGCCGTGCAGCCGAGATATGTCTATAAGTGTTTCAAGTTGATTCATTCCGAGGATCAAGTGATTTTTTCCGGGGGAGGGATCACCATGTCCGGCAAAACAGTGATGAGGATGTTGGCCCAGTGCAGTCAGGCGGTTTTGATGGCTTGCACCCTGGGGCCGAGGTTTGAAGGACTGCTGCGGGCGGAACAGGCCAGGGATATGTCTAAAGCAGTAATTCTGGATGCCTGTGGGAGTGCGCTTGTAGAGAGTGGCTGTGATGAGGTGGAAAGGATTATTAGTCAAAGGTTTCCCGGTTACTATCTGACAGACCGATTTAGCCCGGGATATGGGGATCTGCCCCTGGAACATCAGCCATCTATTTGCGCCATCCTGGACGCACAGAGGCGGCTGGGCATTTACGTGACAAGTAGTCTGCTGATGAACCCCAGTAAGTCGGTTACTGCGGTGATCGGTCTGTCTGACCGGCCCCAAATGGCCCGCATCCGGGGCTGCGGCTATTGCTCCATGCGTGAAACTTGTTTGCTTCGTAAGGGAGGGAAAAGTTGTGCCGTTTGATTTTTTCCATAATCAAATTTTAGTCTTAGACGGTGCGATGGGCACCGTTTTACAGCAGCGTGGCTTACCGCCTGGCGGTCAGCCCGAGTTAGTGAACATTTTGGATCCGGATCTGATTTGCTCTGTCCACCAGGCCTACCTTGAGGCGGGAAGTCAGGTAATCTATGCCAACACCTTTGGTGCAAATCGTCTGAAGCTGGAACGAACTGGCCGTAGCGTGGAGGAGGTGGTTGAAGCGGCTGTATCGATTGCTCGAAAAGCCGTCGTCGGGACAGGGGCCAAGGTGGCGCTGGATGTTGGGCCGCTGGGGGAGCTGCTGGAGCCAATGGGCAGCCTGAGCTTTGAGGCGGCCTACGAGCTGTTTCGGGAAATGGTAGTAGCCGGTTCACAGGCAGGGGCAGATTTGGTGGCAATTGAGACTATGACTGACCTCTATGAGGCAAAGGCCGCCTTACTGGCGGTGAAGGAAAATACAAGTCTGCCGGTTTTTGTTACCATGTCTTTTGACGAGAGCGGTCGCACCTTTACCGGTTGTACCGTGGAATCCATGGCCAGAACTTTGGAGGGCTTGGGGGCAGATGCCATAGGACTGAACTGTTCCCTGGGGCCTGATCTTTTGGCTCCGCTGCTGCAAAAGCTGTGTAAAAACACCCGCTTGCCGGTAATAGCCAAGCCAAATGCGGGGCTGCCCGATCCGGTGGATGGGCAGTACGATATGGGACCGGAGGCATTTGTGGAAGCCATCCTCCCCTGCCTTGAGGCGGGGGTCTGCATTGTCGGCGGCTGCTGTGGGACAACACCGGAGTACATCCGTCTGCTCAGCGCGGCTTTGGAAGGGAAAAGGCCAGCTCCAAGGCGGTATGATGAGGTAGGATTTGTTTGCACCCCCGTTACACCCAGCCGCCTGGACGGGGTTCGTGTAATTGGTGAGCGGATCAATCCAACAGGGAAGAAACGCTTTCAGCAGGCTCTGTTGGAACATGATCTGGATTATATTTTAGATGTGGGTGTTCAGCAGGAGGACGCAGGGGCGGATATTTTGGACGTAAACGTAGGATTTCCCGGTGTGGATGAGGTATCCATGCTGCCAAAGGTGGTAAAGAAGCTTCAAAGTGCGCTTTCCCTGCCGTTGCAGCTGGATTCCTCTAATCCGGATGCGCTGGAGGCGGGACTACGGGTCTATAACGGTAAAGCGGCTGTTAACTCGGTCAATGGAGAGCTGGAGGTTTTGGAACGAATACTGCCCATTGTGAAGAAATATGGGGCTGCTGTAGTGGGGCTTACCCTGGATAAGGGGGGGCTTCCACAGACGGCAGAGGGGCGGGTAGCCATTGCCCGGCGTATTTTAGACGCTGCTTTATCCTATGGAATTGCGAAGGAAGACGTATGGATCGACTGCCTGACCCTTACGGTGTCTGCTCAACAGGAGCAGGCTGTGGAGACCTTGAAGGCGGTACGGGCCGTGCGGGAGGATTTGGGGTTACAGACGGTGCTGGGAGTGTCCAATATCTCTTTTGGCTTGCCCAATCGGTCGCTCATTACCCGGAGCTTCCTGGCCCAGGCGATGGGAGCCGGATTGACGCTGCCTATTATCAATCCCAACCAGAAGGAGATGATGGACGTGGTAGCGGCTTTTCGGGTGCTTTCTGGGCAGGATGAGCAATGCGGGGCTTATGTGGCACGGTTTACCGGCGGGGAAGAGGGGCTTGTAACGCAGTCTCCCTCCAGCGGCGACCTCACGCTGGAGGAGACAATTATACGCGGGATGAAGGCAGAAGCGGGGAAACTGGCAAAGGTGGCTCTTGAGCAGATGGACGAGCTGGCGCTGGTGGAAGGACACCTGATCCCGGCGCTGGATCGGGTTGGAGAGGGGTATGAAAAGGGTAAGGTGTTTCTACCACAACTGCTAAGTGCAGCCCAGGCGGCCCAGTGTGTGTTTGAGGTTATCCGGACCTCTTTAGCAGAAAAGGGAAGTGCACCGGTGAAGAAAGGAAAACTGGCCGTGGCCACAGTGCGGGGAGACATTCACGATATTGGAAAAAATATTGTTAAAACCGTGTTGGGAAATTATGGATATGATGTAATCGATCTGGGCCGGGATGTACCGCCTGAGACGGTGGTAAAGGTAACACTGGAGCAGGATCTGCGTCTGGTGGGATTGTCAGCGCTGATGACAACCACCCTGCCTGCCAT
The DNA here is from genome assembly GCA_045543215.1 of Oscillospiraceae bacterium. Lineage (GTDB taxonomy): Bacteria > Bacillota > Clostridia > Oscillospirales > Oscillospiraceae > DXYV01. Next base: position 3,256 of record JAZQMD010000145.1, on the reverse strand, counting down.
GGAGGAGACGATCCGCCAGCTGCATACCTTGCAAAATCCACCGGTCATCGTTGTAGGCGGGGCGGTGGTGACTCCGGAGTATGCTGCGCATATGGGGGCAGATTATTACGCCAAGGATGCCCGTGAAGCGGTGGAGATTGTCAGAAAGGTGTTGGGATGATGGAAATCAGAGACTATTTAAGGCAAGGAAGGCCGCTGCTATTTGATGGGGCTATGGGCACCTGCTTTGCTGCCATGCCTGGCCGACCCGAAGAGCGCTGTGAGCGGGCGAACCTGGATCGACCAGAGGAGATCGCCGCCATCCACCGGGCTTATTTGGAGGCTGGGTGCCGGGCGGTCAAGACCAACACCTTTTCTGTGGGCGTGGAGATGGCTCGAGGGGAGGCGCTGCTGGCCGGGCAAATCATTGAGGCCGGGTGTCGTCTGGCTCTGGAAGCGGCCCGATCCTATGATGCCTATGTATTTGCAGATATCGGGCCAGCCCCCGGAGAAAAGGAAGTAAGCCCCGGAGAAAATTACAAATGGCAGATTGACAGATTCCTGGAGAATGGGCTAACCCATTTTCTTCTGGAGACGCTGCCATCGGATGATGGGGTACAGGAGGCAGCTCAGTATCTGAAGACCTGTTGCCCGGAGGCTTATCTTATCGTTTCCTTTGCTGTGGGTTATGATGGGGTTACCCGTGAGGGATGCTTGGGAGCAGAGTTGTTCCGCCGTACCGCCTCTTTGCCGGAGGTGGATGGGGTCGGTTTCAACTGCGCCTCCGGTCCTCACCATCTTCTGGAGCACATCCAGGGATTAGATTTATCCGGTGTCACCCTTTCAGTCATGCCCAATGCGGGTTATCCTACGGTTTTGGGGCGAAGAATTGCCTTTCAGGGGACAGCGGACTATTTTGGGGAGAAAATGGCCCAAATTGTTCAGGCGGGAGCGTCTATCATAGGTGGCTGCTGCGGCACCACACCGGAGCATATAGCAAAGACGGCAGAAGCTTTAATCGCGCAGCCCAAGGCTGGGGGGAATGTCCGGATCCGGGAGAGAGCGGTACGGGAAGTGCCGCCGCGGATCAATGTCCTGGCAGAGAAGCTGGACAGTGGACAGCGGGTGATTGCGGTAGAACTGGATCCTCCGGCAGATGATAATCTGGACTTTTTCTTAAAAGGGGTTCAGGCTTTGCGCGCCGCCGGTGCCGATGCGGTGACCATTGCCGACTGTCCGATAGGCCGCCCCAGGGCGGACAGCAGCCTGCTGGCTTGTAAGATTAAGCGGGAGTTGGGGATAGAGCCGCTACCGCATATGACCTGCCGTGATCGTAACCTGAATGCTACAAAGGCGCTGTTGCTTGGACTATCCATGGAAGGGATACATAATGTACTGCTGGTTACCGGGGATCCTATCCCCACTGAAGACCGGGACGAGGTAAAAAGTGTCTTTAATTTCAATTCCCGGAAACTTGCCCAGTATGTGAAGGGGTTAAACGAAACCGCGTTGCGCACCCCATTTCGGGTTTTTGGTGCACTTAATCTCAACGCCAGAAACTTTGGAGTCCAGCTCAGGCTCGCACAGGAGAAGGAGGCCTGTGGTGTCACTGGTTTTTTGACTCAGCCGGTACTCTCGGCTGAGGCTCTGGAAAACTTAAAGCTGGCCCGGGCCACCCTTAGTGGTAAGATTCTGGGGGGAATTTTCCCGGTGGTCAGTCATCGCAATGCCTGTTTCCTTAACAATGAGATTTCCGGTATGCGTGTGTGTGATGAAATCATCAGGCTGTACGAGGGGAAAGAGAGGGAAGAGGCAGAGGAATTGGCGGTAACTATCTCGGCCCGGATTGCCAGTGAGATCAGGCCTTATACCAATGGATTTTACTTGATGACACCTTTTCGGAGGGTGGAGTTGATGAGTAGGATATTGAAGGAGATTCGGTAAAGTTAAAGTGGTGATAATAAAAGCGGAGCATACCATGGAATATGGATGCTCCGCTTTTATTAACTCAAAAATTTAAGATACAGAAGGGGATTCATCAGGGCCTATTTCCAGTCAGGTGGAGGAAAAGCGCTTGACCAGTTGTGCGCCGGACAAGAGAATACCGACAAGGAGCCAGAAAAAACACAAAGCTCTGGGATAGTACCAGATATAGTCGGTCAAACCACATGCCATGGCCCCTGCTAGGCCGGCGGCGGCACCGGTAAGGATAGGTTTGATGGAAGGAATGCAATAGCTATGGGCGGCGACTCTGGCTCCCTCCTTAAAAGAGGAGAGGATGGCACCAATAAAGGCAAGTAATCCAAAAATACCGCACTCAGCCCAAACTTGAAGGAAAATATTATGGAGGTGGACAAAGGTAAAAGTTCCACTGTAATACTTGTTTTGACGGATGACTTCCCAAACCAGCTCGCTACCCAGTCCAACGCCCAGAACTGGGTTGTGGATGGCTGCCTGGAGGCCGGCGGAGTAAATAGGGAAGCGGCTAGAGGTGGAGGAGTCGGAGAAATTAAAGATGGTAAGGATTCGGTTTAAAATACTTTCGGGTAGGAGGGGAATGGCGGCGATGCTTACCAGGATCAGCATGGGGAGCAGCTTGCGGCGATAGAGAGCCACGAAGATAAAAGCGGCAACTGCCAAACCGATCCAGCTTCCTCGGGAATACGTCATGGCAATGGCCAGCAGGCCCATCAGGGCCACTGACCAGGCAGCTACTTTCCCCCGATTGGTGCGGGAAGTAAGGGCCAGCCCCACTGTTAAAGGAATGAGCATGGTGAGGAGCTGTCCGAAGGTATTGGGATTTTCAAAGAAGGAGTAAACCCGCCCAGGTATACCGGCGTTGACCGATAGGTCTACGTTGGAAGCGTTTACGTCAACACCTATGAACCACTGGTAGAAGGCGTAGAGAGAGGCAACGGCCATACCTGCGGTCATAAAGCCGGTGAGGCGCAGCAGTTGAGTAACTGTTTTCACCGAGGAGACCAGTAGCAGGGCCAGTAGCAGGCCGGTGAGATGGAAACAGAGGTAACGCAGGGAGGTGCTATGATCAAACGAGATGAGGAAAGCTACACATAAAAAACAGGCGTAGGCCAGCCACCAGGGGCCCATGGCATCCATTTTTAGACGTTGTTCCTGGGTGCGGGCTCCACCAAGGTAAAATAACCCAAGCCCTCCTGCAGCTAGCAGCAGTCCATAGATATTATTCCAAGCTTCATGGGGGACGACCAGCAAAAGCAGGGTGGTCCAGGATAGGAAGGCGATAGGGTGAAGTCGGATC
>JAZQMD010000144.1:0-12205 GCA_045543215.1 Oscillospiraceae bacterium | reverse complement strand
CCCCGCATTCGGTGTAACCGGATGCGGGGGCTTTCCTATTTTTATTCCTGGCGCTCGAAGATCAGATCAATCTCTTTGGAGCCGCCTTCGCTGGAAAACTTGGTGGGGATATAGCCCACATAGCGCCAGCCGTCGGCTGCGTATTGGTCGATGATCTTCCGGTGTTCACACTCAGCGTTGTTGATCCAAAATCCACCGCCCACATAGAGCGTGACATATTCATAGAGATACATAAGACGGCCTCCTGATTAACATAGTCTTGCGCCTGCCGGGATGGTGTCATCTACCATAAGCAGATGGAGGACTTCCTCGCCTTGCTCGCTGTGTACGGCAGAGATAAGCATGCCCTGTGATACCTGCCCCATCATCTTGCGCTCGGGCAGGTTGAGGATGGCGATGAGAGTCTTACCAATTAATTCCTCCGGCTTATACCATTTGGCGATGCCGGAGAGAATCTGCCGATCGGTTCCAGAGCCATCATCCAGGGTAAATTTTAGCAGTTTCTCGCTCTTTTTCACATTTTCACAGGATTTCACTTTTACAGCTCGGAAATCAGATTTACAGAAGGTGTCAAAATCCACTTTTTCCTCTATAAGGGGCTCTATCTCCACTCCGGGAAGTTCGGCTTTTTGGGCAGCCTCGGCAGCTTCCTCCAGCTCAGCCAGGGCTTTGTCCAGATCGATACGGGGAAAAAGATTGTCACCCTTGGTTACAGAGGCGGTGGGGGTGAGGGAACCCCACAGCGCGGCGGAATCCCAGGAGCGACAGGCCTGGCAAGCGCCGATCTGTCCAAGCAGCTTATCCATAGAGGCAGGCATAAAGGGCGTGAGTAGGATACCACAGATGCGGGCGGTTTCCAGCAGATTGTAGAGGATGCAGGCAAGCCGGGAACCGTTGGTCGCTACATCCTTGCCAAGTATCCAGGGAGCAGTCTCATCAATATATTTGTTGGCCCGGGCAATGGTTTTGAAAACCTCGGCCAGGGCATTCTGGAAGGCAAATTGCTCCATTTGTTCCTCATACCGAGCCCGAAGAGAAGAGGCCAAGGAAATCAGCTCGTTGTCTAAAGGATTGGTTTTATGCTCCTGAGGAAGGATACCGCCAAAATACTTGACTGCCATGGCAGTAGTGCGGGAGACAAGGTTGCCCAGGTCATTGGCAAGGTCTACGTTAATGGTGTTAATAAGCAATTCATTGGAGAAGTTTCCGTCTGAGCCAAAGGGAAAGGAACGTAGCAGAAAAAAGCGCAGGGCATCTACCCCAAATTTTTCCGCAAGGACGTAGGGGTCTACCACGTTACCTTTGGACTTGGACATTTTTCCACCGTCCAGCAGCAACCAGCCGTGGCCAAAGACTTTTTTGGGAAGAGGCATACCCATGCTCATAAGCATAGCCGGCCAGATAATGGCGTGGAAACGTACAATTTCCTTGCCAACAAAGTGGACATCGGCTGGCCAGAACCTGTCATAATCGTTGTAGGTATCGTTAAGCAGGCCCAAGGCAGTCGTGTAGTTGAACAGGGCATCCACCCACACATAGACCACATGACCGGGATCGAAGTCCACCGGAATGCCCCAGGTAAAGGAGGTGCGGGAGACGCACAGATCCTCCAGCCCCGGCTTGATAAAATTGTTCACCATCTCGTGAACTCGGGAACGAGGCTCCAGAAAACTGGTGTTCTCTAACAACTCCCGTACTTGATCGGCATATTTGGACAGGCGGAAAAAATAAGCCTCCTCTTCTGCGTCTTGAACCGCTCGGCCGCAGTCGGGGCAATTGCCTTGCTTAAGCTGGCTGTCTGTCCAAAAGGCCTCACAGTCCTTGCAGTATTTGCCCACATATTTACTTTTATAAATGTCCCCATTTTCATACATCTGTTTGAAAATCCGTTGGATGGCCTTTACATGATAGTCATCGGTGGTGCGGATGAAGCGGTCGTTGGAGATGTTCATCAGCTTCCACAGGTCTAAAATACCTTTGGGACCAGTGACGATGTTATCTACAAACTGCTGAGGGGAGACTCCGGCTGCCGCAGCCTTGGACTCTATTTTTTGACCATGCTCGTCGGTACCTGTAAGGAACATCACCTCACAGCCCTGAAGGCGCTTATACCGGGCCATGGCATCGGTGGCTACGGTACAGTAGGCATGACCAATGTGTAGCTTGTCAGATGGGTAGTAGATGGGGGTAGTAATATAAAATTTATGATTCATCAACGCTTACCTCCGATGGAATTTCAGACGGGGGAGGGGAGGGGATAGGAACGTCACGCAGTAGGCCTATCAGGGTAGACAGGGTGTATAAAGCCATAGCCATCGTGGTGAACATAGAAGCTAGGCCATAGTCTCCAAACAAGGAGATAGGGACGAGAAAAAGGGCGCACAGGGAAGAAAACAATGCCAGTCTGGGCTTCCCATCAGAAAAGGAAAAACTGGCTCGGCACTGAGCAGACAGAAGTAGAGCAATAATGGTCAGCAGGAGGAAAACATAGTCCCACAGAACTGGATTGCCGGTATAGCGGCGGTAAGCATCAATGAGCCATACCCAACAGTAAAGTACCGGCATAACCACCATCAGGCTGTTGTGGCTGCTGCCTCTCCCCTCTTTGGTATCCTTGGCTAGGAAGATAATAGAGACGGACGTAGGAATGGAGATGATGATGAGAATACACTCTAGCAGGGAGGAGGTCAGAACGGAGAGGACAACTCGTGCCAGTTCCGGAAGGGAGGACAGATACATGGTTCCAACAGTCAGGGCATCCAGCACGTTCCTTAGATAATACATGGACGAAAGGAGGAGTAATGCGGCGCAAGCCAAGAGAAGACTGGCACGAGCAGGATAGGAGCCAGTATAGAAGGCACCGGGGCGGAACTCCCTGCCACGTATGGTGAGGAAGAGGAAAAGGATGCAGGCCAAGGCGGATAAAGCCAGCAGGGCCAAGGAAGCGGGGTGACCGTCAGCAGGCAGGCCGTCCTGATACCCGGAGCGCTGCCATAGGTATAGAACTGCGCCCAGCCCCCCAAGGAATAGGGAAAGCAGGGGATAGAGGATGTGATGTTTCATGAAATCAGAACCTTTCTTTGGCTAAGGCACAGATAAGCAGGGCCAGGTGGGCCAAAAGGATGAGGGGAAGGCCGTACTGAAAACGCTTATGAAGAGTTTTGTGGCGGAAGGTCCACATGCCTAAAATGGCGCCCGGGCTGCCGCCCAGCAGAGCATAGAGAAAGAGCGTTTTTTCCGAAATGCGTCGCATTTTTCTCCTTGCTCTGCGCTTATCCACACCAAACAGGAGGAAGGATGCAAGGTTCAAAAGGAGTATCCAGAGCAGTATGACTGGGAGATAGGAAGAAGGCATGGCTCAGCCTTGACCAGAGGTCTTTTCCAAGTATTCCTCATAGCCGCATTTGTAATCCAGCAATCTACCCTCTGGAGTGAAGTCAAAAATACGGTTTGCAACGGTTTCCACCAACTGATGGTCATGGGAGGAGAACAGGACGTTACATTTTACAGCCTCCAGCCCATTGTTTAAAGCGGCAATGGATTCCAGATCCAGGTGGTTTGTGGGTTGATCCAATAGTAGCACGTTGGCTCCCGAGAGCATCATGCGCGAGAGCATGCAGCGCACCTTCTCCCCACCGGAGAGAACCTTGACCGGCTTGAAAATATCGTCCCCGGAGAAGAGCATTCGGCCCAGGAAGCCCCGCAAATAGCTCTCGTGCTTATCCTCGGAAAACTGACGCAGCCAGTCCAGGATCGAGTCATCGCAGTCATTGAAGAAGGGGGAATTATCTTTGGGGAAATAGGAGAAGGTGGCCGTCTGTCCCCATTTCACCGTGCCCTCGTCAGTTTCCCACTCCCCAGTGAGGATCTTGAACAGGGCGGTGTGGGCGTTTTCGTTGTCCCCCACAAAGGCAATCTTATCATCGTGCTGGACAGTGAAGGAAACTTTGTCCAGCAGCTTTACCCCATCCACTGTCTTGGACACATCGGTGACAAAGAGGATGTCTTTACCTACCTCCCGGTCGGGGGAGAAGCCTACCCAGGGATAACGACGGGAGGAGGCGGGTAGATCCTGTACCGTCAGCTTTTCTAGCAGCTTGCGGCGGGAGGTGGCCTGTTTGGACTTGGACTTATTGGCCGAGAAGCGGGAGATAAACTCCTGAAGTTCGCGAATCTTTTCCTCGTTGCGCTTGTTCTGGTTTTTGATGAGATTTTGCATCAACTGGGAGGATTCGTACCAAAAATCATAGTTACCCACATACATCTTGATTTTTCCATAGTCGATGTCCACAATATGGGTACATACGGTATTGAGAAAATGGCGGTCATGGGAGACCACAATGACGGTGCCCTGGAAGTCCATCAAAAAGTCGTTGAGCCATTCCACTGCAACAATGTCCAGGTTATTGGTTGGCTCGTCCAGAAGGAGGATATCGGGGTTGCCAAACAGAGCTTGGGCCAGCAGTACTTTCACTTTTAGACGACCGTCCAGAGTGGACATGTCATTGTTATGAAGCTCTACTCCCACCCCCAGGCCCTGGAGGATACGGGAAGCATCGGACTCGGCTTCCCAGCCGCCCAGTTCTGCATATTCAGTCTCCAGTTCGCAGGCCAGTAAACCCTCCTCATCGCTCATCTCCTCCTTGGCGTAGAGAGCATCCTTCTGCTGCTGAATTTCATACAGACGGGCATTGCCCATAATGACCGTGTCTATTACATTGTAGGAATCGTAGGCATTTTGATCCTGTTTGAGTACCGACATGCGGGTATTGGGTAAGATAGATACCTGTCCGGAGGTAGGCTCCAGCGACCCAGAGAGAATCTTTAAAAAAGTGGATTTGCCCGCGCCATTGGCGCCGATAATGCCGTAGCAGTTGCCACGGTCGAATTGCAGGTCTACATGGGAAAACAGTGCATCCCCGCTGTATTGTAGGGATAGATCGGAAACAGTGATCATGGACGAACTCCTTAAACTAAAAATATCCAGAACAGTATATCATAATTTTGAGGAAAAACAAAGATGAATTTTAACAAGAGTTGTGCGGTAGGATGATTCGTGATGCACTATGTACCAACAGATTTTATGAAAGTAGATACTACATTCACTGCATTGGGCCGTACTGGTCGCACTAAGCGCCACGGTGTGGCCTACACATTGGTGACTACCATTACTGAGGGGGGCTCATGGATGAAATCGCCTGTAACGTGCGGATGGAGATGGTGCGGCTAAAGCATGACAAGGATGGTTGCCTTCTGTCAGTGGAGCGGGGAAAATAGATAAAAGGACGAGAGTGGGGAGCTGCTTTCGTCCCTTTATCGGTTCATTACGGTTTTCTTTTATTATATTACAAATACTTGTTTTTGCCCACTAAATTTAGTATAATCTACTTAAACGAATTATAATTTAATCCTATCGGGACATAGAGGGATATTAATCTCTCATCTTTTCCAAGAACAGATTTATCTGTATAGAGTATCATAGGATTATGGAACGTAATCGCCGGTGGGTTAATGGAACAGGAGGAGTCATGGATGAACGGGAAGAAACTATACCGTACCGAGGGGCCGGATGCCAAGTTGTTTGGAGTGTGTGGCGGTATTGGGGAGTATTTTGGCATTGACCCAACTTTGGTACGGGTGGGTACGACACTGTTATTTTTCTTTGGTGGACTGAGCCTGTGGGTGTATGTGGTGGCGGCCCTAGTCATGCCTAAGAAGAGTGATGTATACCCGGGATATTGAGTCCGGGAACCATCCCATGAATAAAAATCAGTTTGACTTTAGTGAAGGGATTTCGAGCAATAGGAAACAGTTGGGGACAGGGTTTGCCTGTCCCTCTTTTTTTATTGCGCAGAGAGGAAAATTTGCATATAATGTAAGAAACGATAAAAACGGAGGAACCGTAATGCAACTGCGAATCTTGGCTGTGGGTGATGTCGTGGGGCAGAGTGGTGTGGACTGTTTAAGCCGCCATCTGCGTAGTTTGAAGAAAATACATGGGGTGGATTTTACTGTAGCAAATGGGGAAAACACCGCAGGAGTGGGTATTTTGCCAGGACAGGCAGAGGAACTATTTACAGCCGGCGTAGATGTAATTACGCTAGGTAATCATGTGTGGTCAAAACAACAAATAGTAAATATGTTGGAGGAGAGCTCTTACCTTCTCCGCCCGGCCAATTACGCTCCGGCGGCCCCTGGACAGGGCTGGGGAGTGTATGATGGGCCTAGGGGGTTGAAAATCGGAGTGCTTAATCTGATTGGGCGTACTTCTATGGACCCTAATTGCGACAACCCTTTTTCTGTAGCAAGCCGGATTTTAGAAAAAGCGGAAGCTGATGTGGTGGTGGTGGATTTTCACGCTGAGGCCACCAGTGAGAAAGGGGCTATGGCCTGGCATTTGGACGGAAGGGCCCAAGCTTTATGGGGGACTCACACTCATGTGCCAACGGCGGATTGTCACATTATGGAAAAGGGGTTGGGTTTTGTCACTGACCTGGGAATGACCGGGCCTATACACTCGGTGTTGGGGATGGATGCAAGGCAGGCCCTGGGCCGCTTTTTGGGGGCCATTCCCCGGCGGTTCCATGAGGCCGAGGGACCTTGCAAGCTGGAAAGTGTCCTGTTTACCATTGATACCGCCTCTAAACGCTGCATCCATGTGGAGCGGGTGGATATTCGAGATTAGGAGGGGCTCATGATAACCTTTATTCATGCCAGTGATCTTCACCTAGATGCTCCTTTCCATGATTTGAGCGGAGAGAAGGCAGCCATCCGACGTAGGGAGCAGCGGGATCTTCCAAGACGGATAGCTGAACTGGCCCGGGGGCAGGATGCCCAGCTGGTTTTTCTTTGTGGTGATCTTTTTGATGGCAGGGAGATCTATCGGGAGACCGGGGAGGCTCTGGTCACGGCCTTGGGTGGGACAGGCTGCCCGGTGTTCATTACACCGGGCAACCATGATCCAATGACAAGTGAATCTCCTTACCAGCGTTTGGCCTGGCCGAAAAATGTCCATATTTTCCGTAGTGAGAAGGTAGAGTCTATCCCCTTGCCAGAACTGGGCTGTGTCGTTCATGGTGCAGCCTTTACAACTTGGGATCGGGAGGATGATCCGCTGGCAGGTTTTACTGCACCGCAAGATGGGCAAATTCATCTTATGGCGCTTCACGGTGATGTGAGGGGACGGCGATATGGGCCTATTTCTCCCAGTTCCATCGCCGCCAGCAACTTAGATTACCTGGCCCTTGGCCACGTCCACCGCTGCTCGGGACTAAAAAGAGAAGGAAAGACCTTTTGGGCCTATCCAGGCTGCCCAGAGGGACGGGGATTTGATGAATGTGGGGAGAAGGGCGTATTGCTGGGCAGGGTGGAAAAGGGAAAGGTGGATTTGGATTTAATCCAGCTGTGTGCCCGGCGGTACGAGGAATTGACTGTCACCCTGGAGGGAAAGCAATCTCCTAAGGAGGCGGCTTTAATTGCTTTAAAAGGCCGGAAGGAGAGTATTTGCCGATTGACCTTTACCGGGGAGGCAGCTATTTCTCCCGATCTGCCGGCCCTGTCTCGGGAGTTGGAGGGATGTTGCTTTTTCTTATCACTGCGGGATCGAACCACGATAGCGCGGGATCTTTGGGCCAGAGTGGGGGAAGATAGCCTGACCGGCTTGTTTCTGCGGGAATTGCGTGGTCGCATGGATGAGGTGCAGGAGGATGAGGATCATACGGTACTGGATCTGGCGGCACGCTTTGGTCTGGCCGCACTGGAGAGAGGGGAGGATTGCCGTCCGTGATTATTAGGAAAATGACTGCCACCTTTGGTGGATTGGAGCGTGCAGTACTTGTGCCAGCTCCAGGTCTGACGGTGATTACAGCCCCCAACGGAGGGGGAAAATCAACTTGGGCGGGTTTTCTGCGGGCTATGCTCTATGGTATCAATACCAGAGAGCGGGACAAAGAGGGGTATTTGGCTGAGAAAAATCGCTATGCCCCCTGGAGCCAGCTTCCCATGGAGGGGGAGATACAGCTTTGCTGGAGGGGAGAGGAGATTACCCTACGGCGGTTTGGAAAAAAAAACAATCCTTTTGGCGGCTTTGAGGCGGTATATACCGCCTCTGGCGACCCAGTCCCCGGACTAACGGGAGACAACGCAGGCGAACGGCTCATTGGCGTGGGACGGGAGATGTACGAACGCACCGCCTTTGTAGGCCAGGGCAGGGCGGCGGTGGCGGGAAGTGCGGAGTTAGAAAAGCGCATCGCTGCTCTGGCTACTGCCGGGGAGGAGGAAGTATCTTTCACTCAAACCCAGCGTACCTTGAAGGACTGGCTCAACCGCCGACGGGCCAACAGGGCTAACGGTCTGCTTCCTGAGCTGGATAAGGCGATTTTGGAGGTAAAAGAGGCCATTTCCACGTTAGAGGGGGCCAGGCAGGATCAGGAAAAGGCCCAAAAACGGGTACAAGAGTTGGAGACTGAGTTTAGGCAACTGGAAAAAGAGCAGGAGCTTTGGGCCCGTATCCATCGGCAAGAGCTGGACAAGCGATACGTCCGTGCTAGGGAGGATTGGAGAAAGGCCCTGGCGGCTGTTCCCAGAGAGGCTCCCCACCCTATCTTTGGAGTGATGTCTGGCGAAGAAGCCTGGTCCATGGCTCAGGAGAAGGTACAGGAAAAAGAGGAGGCTCAGGCGGAGGAAGAACGGCGTAGCAAGGAGCGAGTCAAGCTGGAGCGGGAGCGTAGCCGGTGGAGCAAATACGCAGCTATCTGCGCTGTGGGTGGGGTGTACTCTTTGTTTCTGGCCGTCTTTCATTTGATTCAGGGCCGATGGTTGCCGGCAGCTACACTGGGGGGATTGGGAATGGTACTGATTGTTCTGTGTCTACTGGCCTTCCGGCGGGGGAGGACGGCAATGGCAAGATGGGGCTCATTAAGACCTCTATGTATTCCAGAACCTGGGGATATCCTGGAGCAGGCGGCCATCTATCGAGAGACTTTGGCCAAGACTAAGCAGGCTAAGGCGGTGGTAGTCACAGCCCAGAGGTTGGTAGATGAGCTGGCGGCTCAGGGCGGGAGGGAAGTGGACAGCTTGGAGTTACTTCAGCCACCTGAGCGATCCAGGGAGGCTGGGGCGGAACGGCTACGGGCAGTAGAGGAAGAACTCTCTCGTGCCCGCCGTACTTGGAATATGGCCCAGGGACGAATGAATACATTGGGTAATATTGATGATTATTATGCTAAATTGGATTGGCTTGTTGACCAGCGGGTGGAGCGTCAGCGTGAATATGATGCTCTAACCGTGGCTATGGAGGCCCTTTCCGCTGCCAACGATTATCTTCGGCAGCGGTTTTCTCCGGCGCTGAACCAGCGGGCGGGGGAGCTCTTTGCCCGACTTACAGGTGGGCGGTATGCTGACCTGAGGCTCACTCGCTCCTTTGATGCCACTACAACCCCCGTGGGGGAGATGCTTCCCAGGTCTTCCCTTTCCCTCAGCCAGGGGACAGTGGCACAGCTTTATTTGGCGGTGAGGTTGGCGATCTGCCAGCTTACTGTGGAAGAGGGAGAGCCATTTCCGCTGGTGTTGGATGAAACTCTGGTCGATTTTGACGATGAGCGTATGGATCTGGCCCTTACCCTGCTGAAGGAGATGGGAAATCAGTGGCAAATTTTATTATTTACCTGTCATCAACGGGAGGCATATTGGGCTCGGGAGCATGGGGTGTGTGTGTTTCCCTTGCATTAGCAAGGGATTTGAGGTAAAATATTACTGATCAAAACTATTTCACTGTCATACACAATGGCAAAAGGAGAGAGTCCCATGGAGGAGAAGGGTATGCCGGGCAGGAAGCGTCCGAGGGGGGGGAAGCGATTGGCCCCAAAGCCTGAGGCGGAACAGAACACTCCTCAGGCAGATATTTATTACACTATGAAGTCCCTGGTGGGGATATTGGTTGCCCTGGTGCTGGTATTCACCTTTTTGGGGAGAATTATAATAGTAGATGGTATTTCTATGGAGCCAACCCTGCAGGATGGGGAGTTAATGCTGGTACGTTCTATTGGTTATAAGCCGGCGGAGGGAGATATTGTAATCTTAGCTAAGGAAGGCTTCCATAACGGAGAGGCTATTGTTAAGCGGATTATCGCAGTGGGAGGACAAACGATGAAGATCGACTATGCCGCAGGGGTGGTTTATGTAGATGGGATACCTTTGAATGAACCTTATATTAAGGAGTGGATGATCCAGCAGTCTTTTCAGACCATTGACAAGATTCGGGTGCCCGAAGGATATGTTTTTGTTATGGGGGACAACCGCAATAACTCGGATGATAGTCGGGATGAGACGCTGGGTGTGGTGGATGAGCGGCTGGTTATAGGGGAAGCAATGATGGTTCTCTTTCCTTTTAATCGATTTCAGGTACTATAAAAAAGACCGACATGTCTCATTCAGACGTGTCGGTCTTTTTACATTTATGCTACACCACCATCATAATTACCGCAATTCGCGGTACATCGCGGCAGCATCTGCTTTACCAACTATGTCGGCAACAGAGAGTATCTCTACGCGGATGGCCTTCTCACCAAATTTTAGTTCTAAAATATCGCCTTCACTTACGGTGTAAGATGCCTTTACAGGTCGACCGTTGGCAAAGACCCGTCCGTTGTCGCAGGCCTCGTTTGCTACTGTTCTGCGTTTGATAAGCCGGGAGAGTTTAAGCCATTTATCCAGTCGCATATTATTCCTCCAAATCAGGTGAAAAAGCCGCCGGCAATGCCAGCGGCTTTTGAAGGTTCAAGCAGTCGCCTTCCAACCCACTGGACGCTGTCGTTTTAGCAGACGGCATCCTTAAGGGCCTTACCGGGCTTGAAAACGGGAACCTTGGAGGCGGGGATCTTAATCTCCTCCTTGGTACGGGGGTTGCGGCCGATGCGCTCGGCGCGGGCCTTTACCTCAAAGGCACCAAAGCCAACCAGCTGTACCTTATCACCCTGTTGAAGGGCAGCAACGATGGCATCGATGGCAGCATTGATGACAGCCTCGGTGTCCTTCTTAGACAGGCCAGCCTTATCGGCGGCGGCGGCAATCAGTTCAGCTTTGTTCATAGTGGTTGATCCTCCTGTAAATTCTTTAGTTGTCTGCGGATGTTCCCGCTAATCTATCACTTAAAGCGCATGTGGCGCTATTAAGTTTGGTGCTTTACTTCATCCCATAGCCTGTCCATTTCCGCCAAGGACATATCATCCAGCTGCTTTCCCTGGGTGGTAGCAGCCTGCTCCACCTTGCGGAAACGGTGGGCAAATTTGTCCGTGGCAGCATTAAGACAGACCTCCGGGTCAGTCTTTAAAAAACGGGCTACGTTAGCTGCTGCAAAAAGTAAATCACCCAGTTCCTCCTCCGGGTCCCCGTCCCCCGCCAGGGCGTGACGTAACTCGTCTACTTCTTCAAAGAGTTTGTTCATAGCGCCGGAGATGTCCTCCCAGTCAAAGCCACACTTGGCAGCCTTCTTTTGAACCTTCTCCGCCCGCCATAGGGCGGGAAGGCTGCGGGCGACAGAATCCACCGCATCGGCATGGGAAGCATGACCCTTTTCCTTGCGCTTAAGCTCCTCCCAATTAGAGAGGACCTCATCTGTGGACTGGACGGTGGAACTGCCGAATACATGGGGATGGCGGTAAATAAGCTTTCTGCAAATCCCGTCGGCCACTCCATTTAAATCAAACTTGCCATTTTCTTGAGCGATGGCAGCATGGAATACCACTTGGAGGAGTACATCGCCCAGCTCCTCCTTTAAATGTTCCGGGGAGTTTTCATCAATGGCCTCGACCACCTCGTAGGCCTCTTCCAGAAACCCGCGCCGGATAGATTGGTGAGTTTGTTCCGCATCCCAGGGACACCCGCCAGGTGCCCGGAGGATGCGGACAATTTCGACCAAATCATGATAATCATAAGCTTTGTCGCCAACTAAATCTAACATATAATTTCCCTCACTTCAAGGCCTTTTTTAAAATTTCTTAGCGAATACGCAAAATTTTTGCGATTTTTTCCCCTTTTGGCATTAAAATAAGGTCTTCTTTGGAAATTGCCCGTAAACAGAGGATTAAAATTCCATACACAAGAATGGCCACGGCGATACCACCCAGGGTGGCAATGGTGTTGCTCCCTAAGAACTTAAACAGCAGGCCGTGACTGGACCAAGCTGCTAGGGCCATGATGGCAGCGG
>JAZQMD010000143.1:0-16861 GCA_045543215.1 Oscillospiraceae bacterium | reverse complement strand
TTTTATTTTATTTTATTTTAATCGGTGACGTAAGGCAGCAGCGCCACTTGACGGGAACGCTTAATTGCCTCAGTCAGCTGACGCTGGTGCATGGCACAAGTACCGGTGGTGCGCCTGGGTAAAATCTTGGAGCGCTCAGACATATAGCGCTTAAGCTTGGCGGAATCCTTATAATCAATGTGCTCAATTTTATCTACACAAAAGGCACATACTTTGCGGCGCTTGCGACCGCGTTTGACGTTATCCATCGCCATGGTGACATTCCTCCTTTACAAAATTCCCCACAAGGGCCGTGGGGCGGGAAATTATGGTGTTTACACGGTTCAGTGAACCGAAAAAGGAACAGATTTAAAAGGGTAACTCGCCGTCATCGTCGGACAAATCAGAAAACTGGTCATCGGCAGGGGAAGGTATGCCGTAATCTGGGGCGGGGGAAGAGGGCCGACCAAAACTACTCTGATAGCCGCCCTGATAACTGCCTGATTCGTTGTCCCGCTTGGAGTCACCAAAGTATACGTTATCGGCAACCACTTCGGCAGAGCGACGCTTGTTGCCCTCTTTGTCAGTCCAATCACGGATCTGCAGGCGGCCTTCCACTATGGCCATGCGGCCTTTTGCAAAATATCGGGACACAAATTCACCGGTTTGGCGCCAGGCCACGATATCAATAAAATCGGTAGCCTTCTCGCCGGTAAATTTGTCTTTAAAATCACGATCTACAGCAAGGGAAAAAGAAGACACAGCCACCCCGCTCTGGGTGTGACGAAGTTCAGGATCCCGGGTTAGACGGCCCATGAGGATAATCCGATTGAGCATTGCTTAC
The DNA here is from genome assembly GCA_045543215.1 of Oscillospiraceae bacterium. Lineage (GTDB taxonomy): Bacteria > Bacillota > Clostridia > Oscillospirales > Oscillospiraceae > DXYV01. The sequence goes on along the minus strand of JAZQMD010000143.1, from coordinate 16,038 downwards.
CCCTCTCCCTTACTCATCCTTGCAGGTCACAAGGGAACGCATGATGCCCGTATTGATACGCATTTGGCGCTCCAGCTCAGCAGGGAAATCGGGTGTAGCGGTGAAACTCATCAGCACATAATAACCCTCTTCTTTGTCATTGATGGGATAGGCCAGCCGACGCTTGCCCCATTCATCCACCTCAGAAACAGTGCCTTTGCTTTCGGCAAGGGTTTTAAATTTAGCTACCAGCTCAGCGGTAGCCTCCTCGCTGAGGTTAGGGTCGATGATATAGAGCACCTCATAGTTTGCATTAATCTTTGCCATGTTTTGCACCTCCTTATGGACTACGGCGCCCGCTCATAGTCAGGCGCAAGGATAGATAGTTGCCGTTGACACGACAATCTATATCATTATATCGGAAATTTCCCATTTGTCAAGGGGGTTGCTTGGGTTATTTACCAACACAAAAACGTTCAAAGATCCGTCCGATGATATCCTCCCGCAGCGTACGACCAGTGAGCTCCCCGAGGGCAGAGAGGGCCTCCTCCACGTCGGCGAGCACTGCATCAGGGGTAATACCGGCCAAAAGAGCATGGGAAGCCCGGGCCAGCGCTGCCGTGGAACGGCTGGCAGCCTCCACCTGACGGGCATTGGTGAGCAGATCCCCTGCATAATCGGGACTATCTTTTTGGAAAAGGGCTTCAATAGCCAGCTCCAGCCTGTCCAGTCCTTCTCCGGTAAGTGCTGAGACTTCCACCACAGGAACCGACTTGGGGAGTGAGGAAAATAGGATGGGGGTATCCTGTGAAGCGGGCAGATCAGACTTATTAAGCACCACGATGCATCGTGGTGCTGCCATACCGAGTTGGAGGGCCTCTTCATCTTCTGGACCGGGCGGTTGATGGGGATCCAGTATCACCAAAACCAGTTGTGCTTCTTCTACGGCCGAGCGGCTGCGCTCCACTCCCAGTTGCTCTACTTGATCGTCGGTTTTCCGTAGACCGGCGGTGTCAATGAGACGGAGGAGAATTCCACCAAGGCGCAGCCGTTCTTCCACAGTATCCCGTGTAGTTCCGGGAATAGGGGTAACGATAGCCCGGTCATAGCCCAGCAGAGCGTTAAGGAGGGAAGATTTCCCTGCATTAGGACGACCAACGATGGCGCAAGGTACGCCCTGGATAAGAAATCGGCCCCGGTTATAGGTGTCGAGCAGGGCAGCTAGTTCTTCTTGGGCGGTGACCAAGGCAGTAGAAATCTCAGCCGCGCCAAGAGAATCAATATCCTCATCCGGGTAGTCCAAAATTGCGTGGAAGTGGGCCATCAGATCAACCAGACCTATGTAGATGGCCTCCACCCGGCGGGATAGAGCCCCGCTCAGCTGCCCGGCGGCCTGGTGCACGCAGGAAACGGTTTCTGCGTCAATCAGGTCGACCACCGCCTCAGCCTGGGCCAAGTCCAGTTTACCGTTGAGAAAGGCGCGGCGGGTAAATTCTCCCGCTTTAGCAGGACGCACACCTTGGGCGTAAAGTGCCTCTAAAGCCAGGGCCAACACCGTGGGAGAGCCGTGACAGTGGAGTTCGGCGGTGTCCTCACCGGTATAGCTGTGGGGGGCGCATTGAATGACAGCCAGGGGGCGATCAATGACCATACCCTCCCGATCCCGAAGAACCCCGTATGTTAGCACGCGGCTGGGGCAATCTATAAGTTGTTTGCCGGAAGATGGAGTGAATATCGCATTTGCAGCGACAATGGCCATTGGCCCGGATATGCGGATGATGCCAATGGCGCAGCGGGCAGGGCCAGTGGCAATGGCGGCAATGGTGTCATTCATGTAGCTTCACCTCGGGGATAGTTGTCCCCATGCAGCACAAATTGGCACGGGAAAATTAGAAGATAGGAAAGGACCCGGAGGGCAAGGCCATCCGGGCTGCTGAATCAGCTTTTTTCTTCAAAAGTAATACCGCAATTGCGGCAAGTGACCTGAATACGGCCCTTACCTTTGGGTGCCCGCATTTGCTGCTTGCAGTTGGGGCAACAAAAATAGCGATGATCTTTGTCCTTCAGGCGGGTACGTAGGGTAAAAAGCTTGCGGCGCAGGGGACGGATAAAATTGAGAAACTTAGTGTTCTCCATCCGACGTTTGTCCAGCTGACGGGAAAACATCCGAAAGAGCGTGGCCGCAAAAAAAGCCAGAGAAAACACATAAAAAACTAGCCAGCCGGTAAACAGATAGATTGCCCACAGGATGATGGCGGTCCACATGGTAAAAGTTGAAAGCTGGTCGGCGCCGCAGCGGCCAATCATAAATTGTTGGAGTTTGCTGTAAAGCATAAGCCCGCGACACCTCCTTTTTGGGAATTTCTTAATTTATGATAAACGTAGAGTTTGACATAGTCAATGGTGGAAACGTAAACAAAATGTGAATTTACGTGGGGAAAAATGTTGTAATAGCGTCTTTTTGCTGATATGCTGGAAAAAATAAATCCGGGGGGACCTCTGCCTGTGCCATGTGCCGAAGGTTGATTATTAACGCGGGTATTGCCAGGTTAGTCATCAGGGATACCCAAACACAGTGCCGGGTGGTAGATGTGGAGAAGGAATGGGGGGAGGAGGATGGCTCACTACCGCTGGGAGTATAAAAGGGAGAAGATCCTCCTTTTTCTATTAGGCGATGTAAATGTTCTTGACAGAAAAACTATCTCGTTTTACAATGTCAAGTGATAATTTTGAAAGACTGGGTGGTTTGTGCCTGTTTTTGAGATATGTTCTTTCCCTCAAAATACTGTGTCCTGACCGTCAGGACAGTTTTTCGATTATCGCGGTGCGCTGTCTCAGCGCCCGCGAATTTATTATGTGCTTAGATTGAAAGACTAAAAGAAAACAAACTATGTTTGGAGGTGCAAGAAAACACTATGGTACCCGTGATCATTGGCGTTGTAATCGCCATTGTGGTTACGGCGGTTATTGCTTTTGCCCTGGGTGTTATATGGCGTAGGAAAATTGCAGAAAGAGAAATTTCCAGCGCTGAGGAAGAGGCCAAACGGATCATTAACGAGTCTATCAAGTCTGCCGAGAGTAAGAAGCGCGAAGCGCTGGTGGAGGCGAAAGAGGAGATTCTTAAGGCACGTACCGAGTACGAGCGGGAGGTTAAAGAACGCCGTGCAGAACTGCAAAGGCAAGAGAACCGTCTGAATCAAAAGGAAGAAAATCTCGACCGTAAGACGGAAAATATGGAGAAAAAAGAGGAGTCTCTAGCCCACAAGCTGGCCGAGCAGGAGGCCATGCGAGAAGAGCTGGAGGCACTGAAAAAAAGCCAGCTTGAGGAACTGGAGCGCATTGCCGGCATGACTGGTGAAGAAGCTAAGCGGCTGCTTATTCAGGAACTGGAGGAAGAGGTCATCCACGAGGAGGCCATGAAAATTACAGAAATTAAGAATCGCTATAAAGAAGAGGCCGATGCCTATGCCCGGGAGATCATCGGACTTGCTATTCAGCGATGCGCTGCCGATCATGTGGCCGAGGCAACAGTGTCGGTGGTAGCCCTTCCAAATGACGAAATGAAAGGACGCATCATTGGTCGGGAAGGGCGTAATATCCGTACTCTGGAAACGCTCACCGGGGTTGATCTTATCATTGATGATACGCCGGAAGCCATTACAGTCTCCTGCTTTGATCCGGTGCGCCGAGAGGTTGCACGTTTGGCTTTAGAGAAATTGATTCAGGATGGACGTATTCATCCGGCCCGTATTGAGGAGATGGTGGAGAAAGCCAAGCGGGAGGTGGATGCCACCATTAAAGCTGAGGGTGAACGAGCTGTGTATGAGACAAATCTTCACGGCCTTCACCCAGAGCTGGTCAAGATATTGGGACGCCAGCATTACCGTACCAGCTATGGTCAGAATGTACTCAATCATTCTATTGAGGTATCACATTTGGCAGGCCTGTTGGCGGTCGAGATCGGGGCTGATGTAAACCAGTCCAAGCGGGGAGGACTGCTCCACGACCTGGGTAAAGCCATTGACCATGAAGTAGAGGGCTCCCATGTGCAGATCGGGGTAGATTTGGCACGTAAATATAAGGAGAGTCCTGAGGTTATTAATGCCATTGAGGCCCACCATAATGATGTAGAGCCAATCAGCATCGTGGCTTGCATAGTCCAGGCTGCCGATGCTATATCCGCTGCCCGCCCTGGTGCCAGAAGGGAAAATTTGCAAAATTACATTAAGCGGCTGGAGAAGCTTGAAGAAGTAACCGGAGGGTTTGAGGGTGTGGAGAAGTCCTTTGCCATTCAGGCCGGTCGTGAGGTGCGTATTATGGTCAAGCCTGAACAGGTGTCAGAGGATCGGATGGTCATTCTGGCAAGGGATATTGCGAAAAAGATTGAGGAAGAACTGGAATATCCGGGCCAAATTAAGGTCAACCTGATTCGTGAGACAAAGGCCATCGAATACGCAAAGTAATTCATTAGTTACTTTATCCTGTCTGGATTGAGAGTTGCCGCGTTCTAATGGGTGCGGGCTTGGGAAAACCATATGGCCGGGGTGGAGATACCCCGGCCTGTTTTTTGTCTTTACTGGCAATGAATGATTGTAAAATAAAAAGGGTTGTGACACATTAATTTAAAAAGTGCAATCCGATGATAAGGAGATCTTTTATATGTTAACCTTTACCACCCCGGGGGTGGCCGATAAAGTTTGGATCGATCCTCTTCTGGCTTTGGAACCTACCCGGGCATGCGAATATAATTTTAATAATATTTATTTATGGGGGAAGCCCTTTTACAAAATGATTGCCCGCTGTGGAGACCGCCTTGTTATGCGCCTGTGGGATGGACCGGAGGTCTGTTACCTCTACCCTGTGGGAAGGGGGCCCGTAGCCCCTGTTTTGGAGGAAATGAGTGCTGATGCGTCTAGCCACGGGGCAAGTCTGCGTATGATCTGTCTGACCCAGGAGTTTTGCCATAGGTTGGAACAGGAAGTCCCTGGTAGATTTATTTTTCAGTCTGACAACAAGGGATATGATTACATTTATGGCGTGGATAAGCTGGCCGACTTGGCAGGAAAGAAGCTACATGCAAAACGTAACCATATTAATCGCTTCAATGAAAATTACCCAGACTGGATGTTTGAACCCCTGAGGCCAGGAAATCTTTCTGAGTGCCAGGAGATGAACGAGGCGTGGTTTAGCCAGCGGGGCCAGAAGGTGGAGGGTGAAGAAAAAAATATGCTGGAGGATGAGAACAATTCACTCCAGAATGCCTTGAAGAATTTTGATGCCCTGGGCCTGGAGGGGGGCCTTATCCGGGCGGGCGGGCGCGTGGTGGCCTTTACTATGGGAGACAGGCTAGGGGAAGATTGTTTTGATGTTCACTTTGAAAAGGCCTTTGACCATATTCAGGGTGCCTATCCCATTATCAACCGGGAGTTTGCCAGGTATATCAGGGATAAGTACCCGGAAGTGAAGTGGTTCAACAGGGAGGATGATGTGGGATTGGAGGGCTTACGCAAAGCTAAGATGTCTTATTATCCTGATATTTTGGTGAAAAAATTTACGGCTGTTACCTGTTAGAAGGAGAGGGGAACCATGATCCAACTTAGAAGGGCCACTCCCTCAGACTTGGGGGAAATTCAGGCTCTGTGGCAGGCCGAATTTGGGGATACACCCTCCTTTATCAGTAGCTTTTGCGTATGGTGTGGATGGGAGCAACTTTTTGTCTTGCGGGAGGACGGGATTGCCCGGGGAATTACTGCTATTCCCTTGACTGAGGTAGTTATGCCAGGAGGGGAAAGAGCCTCTGCCGCGTACCTATACGCTCACACCGCCCAAAGAGAGTTCCGTGGCAGGGGCTTTGGGCATATGATGCTCAGATATGCAGATTTTTGCCTGCAAAATCAAGGGATCGACTGCGTGGTACTGGTTCCTGCCAAGCCCAGTCTGTTTCGTTATTTTGCCTCTGCAGGCTATAAGACGGCTTTTACCCTGTGGGAGGGGGAGATTTATGGTGAAGCACTGGGGTTGCCACCATCGGATTGCAGCATCCAAGAGACTAGGGAGGAGGTATACCTGACTATTCAGAAGCAGCGGCTGGCCGGCCGTCCTCATATGACTGTACCCCTAGGCTTATTAAAACAAAGCCGCCTTCTGTGCCAGAGTGCTGGAGGAGGGATGTATATCTTGGAGCTTCCCAATGGACCCGGCTGTGCTATTGTGGAACTCATGAAGGATGGGAAAGCTTTCATTCGGGAGATGCTGACCGATGTAGAGGATCGTGAGGCGGCCCTCTCCCTGATTCACCAGAAGTTGGGGGCAAGGGCTTACGTCCTCCGCCGTCCGTTGGAAACTGGGGAGGAGCTGGGAGCAAAGCCCTTCGGCGTGATTAAGTGGTATGAAGAGGAGAAAGCTGCCCGGTGGGGGAGCCTTGCCGATGGTTATTTTGGTCTGGCCATGGATTGAAAAATGACTTATTTTGATCTGTCATATGAGACAAAATGGATTTCCATGTGCATTATCTTTCATATTTTTGATAAATATCTGTGCTTAAAATTTTAAAAATTGCTTGCATTTTATTCATGAAAGACGTATTATAACAATCGTTCGAAGGAAACTGTTTCTAACATGTTATATTGAGCGAGGAGACAATGAAATGAAGAACTGGAAGAAATTTTCTTTAATCTGCGCGACTGCCGTATTAGGATTTTCTTTGGCTGCTTGCACCAATAACAGCCAGCCATCTCCAAGCCCCAGTGGTTCGGCCGATCCTGTGACTACGCCCAGTGCCGATCCCTTTTCTACTATCTTGACCACGGTCAATGAGGGTAAGCTTACCATGTCCACCAATGCCGCCTTCCCTCCCTATGAGATGACCACCGATGACGGCGGTTTTGAGGGAATTGATGTGGAGGTAGCAACCGCCATAGCTGAGAAGCTGGGCCTGGAACTTCAGATTGACGACATGGGATTTACTGCGGCACTGGAAGCTGTTCAGCAGGGTAAGAGTGATATTGCAATGGCAGGTATTACCGTTAAAGAGGACCGCCTGGCGGTCATGGATTTCTCTGACAGCTATGCTACCGGCATTCAAGTGGTTATTGTTCCAGAAGGCTCTGAAATTACTTCCATTGACGACCTGGAAGGTAAGCAGATTGGTTGCCAGATGGGCACAACCGGCTACCTCTACTGCTCTGACACACCGGAAAACGGCGGCTACGGTGAAGATGCCGTGACTGCCTATGACAACGGCATTACTGCAGTTCAGGCCCTGATAAACGGTCAAGTAGACTGCGTGGTTATTGATAATGCCCCTGCCCAGGCCTTTGTGGAGGCCAACCCTGGCTTAAAGATCCTGGATACTGAGTTTGCTGTGGAGGATTATGCCATTGGCTTTGCCAAGGGGAACACCGAGTTGATTCAAGCAGTCAATGGTGCTTTGAAAGAGCTTATTGAGGATGGAACAGTACAGAATATTATTGACAAGTATATTCCTGCGGAATAATTCAGTTTGAACTGTCCGTAAAAAAGGGCGGCGCGAAAGCCGCCCTTTTTTACTATGACCAAGATACAAAGAGAGGTGAAGGCCCATGGAGGGATTGGCGCAGGCTTATGAATTATGGAAATCGCTTATGAAAGAGGGCGCGGATCTGTCCTTCTGGCAGGAGGCCTACGTCAAGTTCTACCAGGCTTTCTTGGAGTCAAATCGCTGGATTCAGTACATAGAAGGAGTGGGGACAACCTTGCTGGTTACCGCTCTGGCCCTGATCCTGGGTATTTTGCTGGGGGTATTGGTGGCGGTGATCCGTACAGCCCATGATCAGCAGCGTCCCGGTAGGTATAATCCGCTTCTAGGTGTGGTGAATGTACTCTGTAAAATTTACGTTACGATTATTCGGGGAACGCCGATGATGGTACAGTTGCTCATTATGGGCATGGTTATTTTTGCCAGTAGTCGTAATTATACCGCCGTAGGGGCATTGACTCTGGGAATTAACTCGGGGGCATATGTGGCAGAGATCATCCGGGGAGGTCTGATGTCCTTAGATCCCGGTCAAATGGAGGCGGGACGCTCTCTTGGTCTGAATTATCTTGATACGATGCGCTTTATTGTCATTCCTCAGGCATTTAAGGCTATTCTTCCATCCCTAGGTAATGAGTTTATCATTTTGCTTAAGGATACCTCTCTTATCTCAGTTATTGGGGGGAAGGAACTGGTGTATGCAGCCCAGGGGATTATCACCCGTACTTATGAATCCATGTTTCCTCTGCTGGGTACCGCTGTAATCTATCTAGTCATGGTTATGGTCTTTACCTGGATTCAGAGCAAGCTGGAAAGGAGGCTACGGCAAAGTGATAGACGTTAAGCATTTATCCAAAGCTTTCGGTAATCATTTGGTGTTAGATGATATTTCCGAGCACATTTCTCCAGGGGAAAAGGTGGTGGTTATTGGACCTTCCGGCTCGGGAAAGTCTACCTTTCTGCGCTGCCTTAACCTACTGGAGGAACCCACTGGTGGCTCCATTACCTTTGATGGGGTAGAGATCACCGACCCCAAAGCGGATATTAACTTGGTGCGGTGTCAGATGGGGATGGTGTTTCAGCATTTCAATCTGTTTCCAAACATGACGATCCGAAAGAATATTACTCTAGCCCCTGTCCGTACTGGACTGATGAAGCAAGAGGAAGCGGATGAACTCACTGATATACTGTTGCAGCGAGTTGGACTGAAAGATAAAACAGAAGCCTATCCCGCTATGCTCTCCGGTGGGCAAAAGCAGCGCATCGCTATCGTCCGAGCCATGGCCATGAAGCCAAAGGTTATGCTTTTTGACGAGCCTACCTCGGCTCTGGATCCTGAGATGGTAGGGGAGGTATTGGCCGTTATGAAGGAGTTGGCCCAGGAGGGGATGACTATGGTAGTGGTTACCCATGAGATGGGCTTTGCCCGGGAGGTGGGAACCAGGGTTCTCTTTATGGATAAAGGACGAATCCTAGAACAGAATACGCCAAAAGAATTTTTCTCTAATCCAAAGGAGAAGAGAACCATTGAATTTTTGTCTAAGGTTCTTTAATGTTTTATGATGAAGACTAGATAAATAATGGGATACCCGCCTTCCAGCTGATTTTAGGATGAAAGGCGGGTTCATTATTTAAATGAAAAATTTATAAAAAGGAGAGGAAGTGGAACTTGACAAAATTTTATATAGACTAATTTTACATATTTAATGTTGAAAACTATGTGGAAACTGTGGAAGGCTTTTGAGATGTGGTTAGAAAAAATAGAAAAGTATTTTTTGAAAGTAAAAATATTGATTTTCTTATAAATTATATAATACCAAAAATGCTATGGGAATTGAGAAAAAGGAAATGAAAGCGGCGTAGGCCAGGCCCTGCTTAAAAGGGCTATTTACGCATGATTATTTAGTATACAGGTAATGATAAAGAAAACTTGAAGGTTAAAGGCGGGCTATGGTAAGCTAGGGACTGACTAGAGCCTAAATTGTAGGAGGAAATCCATATGCTACTGGCCATCGATGTGGGCAACACGAATATTGTATTAGGATGCATAGAGGGTAATGCCATCTGCTGTACTGCCAGAGTAGAAACAAACCGTACCCGAACTGAGGACGAGTATGCCATGGTTTTGGGGCAAATACTCGCGCTACGTAAGATTGACACCAAAAAGCTGGACGGTGCGATTGTCTCATCTGTGGTGCCTGAACTTAAGCCAATTCTCGCAAGGGCTATTCGTATGTTGTGCGGCATTACCCCCCTGGTGGTGGGAGCCGGGATTAAGAATGGTTTGAATATAAAAATAGACAACCCTGCCCAATTAGGCAGCGACCTGGTAGTAGGGGCGGTAGGGGCATTGTCTAAATACCCCAAGCCACTGTTGGTCTTTGATTTTGGTACGGCCACCACGTTGTCAGTTATTGATGGAAAGGGCGCCTATCTGGGCGGGATGATTATGCCTGGGCTACGACTGGCGGTGGAGGCGCTGGCTAACTGTACTGCTCAGCTTCCTCATGTGGACTTAGAGGCCCCGGATCGGATCATCGGTACCAATACGGTGGACTGTATGAACTCTGGAGCCATCTATGGCAATGCAGCTATGTTGGACGGAGTCATTGACCGGGTGGAGGCTGAACTGGAGGAGCCTATTGCTGCTGTGGTAGCTACGGGTGGACTTATCTCCAAAGTAGCTCCCTACTGCCGGCATCAAATTGCTGTGGAGGATGATCTGATGTTATGGGGACTAAAGATCATCTATGAAAAAAATAAGGATTAGGATAAATGGAGTAAGGACCGGCCATTTTGGCCGTTCCTTACTTTTCTAACTATCTATTGGTATCAAACTTTTCCATAATAGCCTTAGCAGCTCGCTTCCCCGCCCCCATAGCAAGGATGACGGTAGCTGCGCCAGTGACAGCATCCCCACCGGCATAGACATTTTCCAGGCTGGTCTGCATGGTTTCTTCATCTACGACAAAGCAACCATGCCGGTTCACCTCCAGGGAGGGATCCGCCGTTCGGATGAGAGGGTTTGGGCTGGTGCCCAGTGCCATAATTACTGTGTCAACATCGATGGTGAAGGTGGAGCCTGGTTGGGCAATAGGCTTGCGCCGCCCCTCTTCATCAGGCTCACCCAGCTCCATGCGAATGCACTCCAGAGCAGAGACTCGGCCTGAACCCGTATCATCCAAAATTGCGGTGGGGTTAGTAAGGAAATGGAAGGTAATACCCTCTTCCTTGGCATGGTGGATTTCCTCCGCTCGGGCAGGCATCTCGGCCTCGGAACGGCGGTAGACCAAATGAACCTCATCCGCCCCCATGCGCATGGCAGAGCGGGCAGCGTCCATTGCCACATTGCCACCGCCTACCACCGCCACAGAACGGCTTTTGATAAGAGGAGTATCATACTCTGGTCGCCAGGCGTACATTAAATTGACCCGAGTGAGATACTCATTGGCGGAATAAACGCCAGACAGGCCCTCGCCTGGAATATTCATAAACTTGGGCAGTCCAGCACCCGTGGCTAAGAAGATAGCTTGATAGCCTTGCTGGAAGAGTTCTTCAATGGTCATGGCCCGACCCATAACGGCATCGGTGTGGATCTCTACGCCCAGCGAGCGTAGATCGGCTTGCGCACGGTTCACAATGGCATTGGGTAGGCGAAATTCAGGGATACCGTAAACTAATACACCGCCAATGGTATGGAAGGCTTCAAACAGGGTGACAGCATAACCTTCGTTTGCAAGGTCATAGGCGCAGGTAAGACCGGCAGGACCGGCACCTACCACTGCTATACGGATATCGTTAGGGGGGTGGGAGGGACGAGCGGGTTCGGGATAGTGTTCCAGATGCCAATCGGCAACAAAACGTTCCAGCCGACCAATAGCCACCGGCTCGGCCTTGATCCCGCGGATACATCTGGCCTCACACTGAGTTTCCTGAGGGCATACCCGGCCAGAAATGGCAGGCATGCCATTGGTGGAGGTAATAATCTGGTAAGCCTCTTCAAACTCACCCTCGGAAATTTTTGCAATAAACTCAGGAATGCGTACATTTACAGGGCACCCTTGAACACACAAGGGGTTTTTACATATAAGACAGCGCGCGGCTTCTTTTTTTGCCATCTCTTCAGTATAGCCCAGGGCTACCTCATCAAAGGTGCGGGCACGGACTTTGGCATCCCGCTCCGGCATTGCCGTGCGGGGAGATTTCATATCAGCCATTAGACACTCCTCCTTTGGCTAGATCTTCGGCCATCTTCTCCATGCGGCAGGTATGGTTCAGGGTAACCTTGGCATGGGCCTCCTGCTCACGATAAACGCCGTTGCGCGCCATAAGGTCATCATAATCTACCTGGTGACCGTCAAAGTCGGGACCGTCTACACAGGCAAACTTGGTTTGGCCCCCAACGCGCACCCGGCAGCAGCCGCACATGCCCGTACCGTCCACCATAATGGGGTTAAGGGATACAATGGTCTTCAGGCCAAAGGGCTTTGTGACGTTAGCAATGGCCCGCATCATAGGCACCGGGCCAATGGCGATGGCTACATCGTATCCATCCCCTGCCTCCAGCAGCTGGGTAAGCTTATCGGAAACAAAGCCCTTTTCCCCGTAAGTGCCGTCATCAGTGGTTATGTACAGGTTAGTACAGTTGCGGCGGAAGGTATTTTCCAGGAAAACCAGTTCTTTGGTGCGAAAACCGGCAATTAAGTCTACATGGGCCCCAGCTGCATAAAGCGCTTTAGCCTGGGGGAAGGCGATAGCACAGCCAACGCCACCTCCGATAATCACAGCCCGCTTTACCCCCTTCACCTCGGTTGGATTACCCAGTGGACCGACGATGTTTAGTATTTCATCACCAGAGGAAAGAGCATCCAGCTTCTGGGTAGTAAGTCCTACTTTCTGGTACATAATGGTGACAGTGTCGCGAGTGGGATCATAATCGGCGATGGTCAGGGGAATGCGCTCTCCGTATTCGTCTACTCGAAGCATAACAAATTGACCGGGTAAGGCTTTTTTTGCAATTATGGGAGCATAAATCTCCATTAGGGAGACTGTTGGGTTAAGCACCTGTTTGGTGACAATGGTTGCCATGGTGTTACCTCCTGCTTCAGCCGGGTCCAGAGACACAGCATAATGTTCAGATTATTATTGTAACAGAATACGCGTGGAAGTCCAGAATAACTTTTTTTATTATGTATAAAAGCTTTGCCTTCGGAAAGCCTAAAAGGGTATTTATATCCTGTTTGTAGTAATTGGGAGGAAGTTGTGGGCATTTTCGGAGAAAAAATGAAAGCTGTACCACCCCATCCCCGCAGAGAGCCACGAATCACCGGGCCGCTTACCCCCGCAGGGGTGGAGGAGGCTTTTGGCGGGAGTGTGGACTTCAGCCGCCGGGATCTTTTTCTAGGCAACAACCCGGCAAGGAAAGTAGAACTGTGCTATGTAGCGGGACAGGTACGGGCCGAACGGGCCAGTGATTATGTGCTGCGCCCCTTGGCGGTCAATACGGCCTTACAACGGGCGGCTACGATGGATGAGGCGTATAATCTGCTAAAAAACGGAGGCCTATACGCCCTTATTATTCAGGAACGCACTACTTTGGATCAGGTGGTGTTTGACTTGGTAGATGGCTGGGTGGCCATGTTTTTTCCTGGAAAAGAGACTGTGCTTACCTTTTGGACATCCACCGAAGAAAAGCGTGCGGTATCAAATCCGGAGAACGAGCCTGACATCAAAGGAGCAAAAGACTCCTTTGTAGAGTCCCTGCGTACCAATACCTCGCTGGTGCGCCGCCGCTTCCGCTGTCCTGAGTTACGCATCCAGGAATACAAGGTGGGACGGCAGTCAGTCACGCCTGTGGATGTACTTTGGATTGATGGAATTGCCGACCCTGCCTTGGCAGAGGAGGCTAAGCGTAGGGTAGAGGGCATCGATGTGGCAGCACTAGTAGAGACAGGATTTTTGGAAGAGTATATTATCGATGAGGTGGATACTGCCTTCCCTCTTGTAGCATACACCCAAAGGCCTGACCGCTTTTGTGCCGGTTTAGCCGAAGGGCGGGTGGGTATTTTGGTGGATGGAATTCCAATGGGTTACCTGGTTCCCGGAACCATTGATCGGTTTTTCCGCACCGGGCAGGATCGCACACAAAATTGGATGGTAGCTTCCATGCTTTCCCTTTTGCGCTATGCCTGTGTACTGATTACTTTACTGCTTCCCGCCCTATATATTGCAGCGGCGGTATTTCATCCCGAACTGATTCCCCTCAAACTTAACTTGTCCATCATTGCAGCCAAGGAGCACGTTCCCTTTTCTACTCTGACGGAAGTGCTGGTGATGCTCTTTGCCTTTGAGGTGCTTCAGGAGGCGGGACTACGTTTGCCCTCCTCTATTGGTCAGACCGTCTCTATTTTAGGGGGGCTGGTAGTGGGATCGGCAGCGGTGGAGGCCAAGATCGTCTCCCCAGCAGTACTGGTAGTGGTGGCCATTGCCGGGATCGCTGGGTATACCACCCCCAGTCAGGATTTGGCCGGTGCTTTGAGGCTTTGGCGGTTTGGATTGGCCGTTGCGGCGGGAATTGCCGGGGTACTAGGGATGATGCTGGGTGTTATTCTACTGGTCTATCGTTTGGCCACGCTGGAGTCCTTTGGCGTTCCCTACCTCACTCCATTTGCGTCCGCAGCAGGGGTGCAGAAAGAGGGACACGCTGTCCTGCGACAGCCCTTACGTCGCACCAAGCTGCGGGAGGCCTACCTTAACACAAAGAACAGGAGGAACCAGGGATGAAGCGGTTGTGGGGCCTGGCAACCCTCCTAATCTTCCTGCTGTGCGGCTGTTCCGCAGGGGACAGAGGAAAAGAGCCGGAAAACACGGTGCTGGCTCAGGTGCTGGGTATTGATCGTATGGGAGGGGTCTACCTTCTGACCGCAGCAGGAACGAACGAGGCAGGAAAACCGCTGGTTCAAACGGCGGAGGGGGCCACGCTGGAGGAGGCCTTTGCGGCGATGCCGGGCGCCGGGGAAAAGTGGGTTTCTCTCACCAACGTGACCCAGCTTTTGCTGGGTGATGGAGTTGAGCCCAGGGAAACTCTTACCTTTATAATAAACAAAAGTGGTATGAGCTGGAGGGCCAATGTATGGTATGCTCCCTTGGCAACTGCCCTTATGTCGGAGCAGGAGGATGGTGGGATTGCCCGGCTTACCCTAATGGAGCAGGCAGGAACCCCTGTTGTCACGGTGCTGGAAGCCTTGGCTGGTCTACTTCAAGAAGGGAAGGCAAACCTCCCAGCTTTGGTTATAGAGAAAGGTAAGCTAACGGTGTCCGGGGCGGTGGAATATGAGGTGAAAGTATGAAAAACGGATTATCCGCCAGACAGCTGGCGGTAGCTTCTTTTACAGGATTACTGTCCCTGGCAGCGGGGACGGCGGGGGTGGATTGGAGAGGAGCTGTGCTCGCAATTCCCATAACGCTAGGAGTGGCTTGGTGCTGGGGGCAACTGGGAAAGGATGGCGGAGGCTGGACTGGGAGGTGGAAGGGCCTGGTGGGAAAGGGACTATCCCTGTGCTATATTGTGTGGGGGGTGACCCTGGCCGGGGCGGTGCTTGGCTCTGCCGGAGAGCGGGTGGTTGCCCCTGGAAATGGCGGTACAGGGTGGGTGGTTCTACTTTTGTGCCTGCCGATAGCATGGATGGCCTGGGGAAAACCTGCTGCCTTTGGTAGAGCAGCGGAAATATTTTACCTGGCGATGGGGGCAGCATTGGTGTTGGTCCTTCTATTTGGTGTGGTACAGATTCGCTTGGATTGGTTAATAGCCGAAGGAAGCGAGTTTTGGCACTCTCTGCTGAGTGCAATCGGAGTAGGGTGTAGTGGTGTGGCCGCTGTTTTACTATGGGATGGGGGAGAAAAACAGCATTGGCTTCCCTGGAGTGGAGCAACTGCCGTGTCTGTGGCGCTACTGGCTGTTGTGACGACGGGGGTACTCAGTCCCGCATTAGCGGCCATAGAAGAGCGCCCCTTTTTTGTTATGACAATGGGCCTAAATAAGACGGCAAGGATAGAGGGATTGGTGAGCGGCGTGTGGCTACTAGCTGATGTGACATTGGCCGGTATCCTGCTCCAGTGTGGTCGACATCTGTGGAAAGTAGCTGGGCTGCCGTGGGTAAGGGGTATATCTTGGCTTCTGGTTCTATCCGTATTGGGAGTAGGGCTTTTACTTCAATGGACGCAGAGCACGGGCTTATGGCTTAGTAAAGTTTTGCCGTTAGTCAGTTTAGTTTTAGGAGGAGGGGTTCCAACCTTGGCCTACCTCCTCAAAAAATGGAGAGAAAGAGTAAAAGGAGCATAGCGTATCTTGCGTATAGAGAAAGAAAACAAGGCCAGATATGGTATATGGAAATATGGAATAATAATGATCAAATAAAAAGCTTAAAAAGGGGGTTGACAACAGGCTGAGTTCATGGTAATCTATCAAACGTTGTCGCCACTATTGAGTGAGAGCAAGGTCAAATCAACGATGGGCTGCAAAAGTGGTTCAGGAAGTTGAAGAAAAA
>JAZQMD010000142.1:0-4834 GCA_045543215.1 Oscillospiraceae bacterium | reverse complement strand
GAGATCGTCAAAGCGGTGCAGGGCAAGAGCAAGATGCCGATGGATGTACTCTCCGAGCTCGTGGACGAAAGCCGGACGAGAGTCATAGAAACGAAAGTCGGATCGTAGCCATGTCGTTCTGTGAGCCAAGGAGGTGAGGATTTAATTTGTCTTCCTAAGACCGCTTGGCCTCCGACTTCTGAGATCGTCAAAGCGGTGCAGGGCAAGAGCAAGATGCCGATGGATGTACTCTCCGAGCTCGTGGACGAAAGCCGGACGAGAGTCATAGAAACGAGCGCCAGACTGACCGAGCTGTTGGCGGCACAGAATGAGATCGATGAAAAGGAAGCCGAGATGAGAGCGGAGCTCCAGCAGATCCGCACATGGCGGGAGATCTTCGACACCAGTGAAATGGATGTAAAGAAGATGATAGCCAACTACATTATCCAGCGAGTCAATGTCTATCGGGACTATGAGCTGGACATCGTGCTGAACATGAACATCCAGCAGTACATGGATGGCCTCGACAGCATCACGGCGGAACACCCTGCCTGATGACTACGCTCCTGTTGTAAAAAATGCCAAGGGCAAAAGGAGAACAGCTACCATGAAGAATAGAAAGAACACGGTACCGCTCAGAGTTGCGTGCTATGTAAGAGCTAGGAATAAGGAACAGCTCAGCCCCGAAGAAAGAAAAGCCATGTTCCAAGATGAGTTTGATGCAAAGCTCCAGGAAGTAATAAAAGAGAGGACTTCCTATAGCCGCAGGAATACATTGAAACACACAGCGCCATGAACATACGAAAACATACAGCAATAGCTCTTCAGCCTCCGTCAACATACGAACATACTCGTGTGGATGATGGGGGCTCCATATTTTTATGGTCAGCTGAGTACATACCCTCAAAGAAGTTGCGCACCCAACTGGTGTGTGTTATGATCACAGCCAAGGAAAAGCTGAAGATTCGGCTGGTTTGGCTTGGTAGGGGGTGCCTACCCGATACTTCGGGAGAGCGCTTGAATGGCATTCAAGAGGTCAGCGGTTCGATCCCGCTTATCTCCATCAAAAAGTGATGAAATTTAGTTATAAAGCGCTAAATTTCATCACTTTTTTATTTTAAAATTTTAAAAATGTTGTGGAAAATCATCTTATTGCAAATTTATTGCAGAATAGAAAGAACTATGAAATCTGATGCAAAGAAAAGCCCTCTCGCAGGATTATCCATCCCGCAAGAGGGCTATGCTTGTTGGACCTACAGTCCCAATCTTCCCAGAAAGAAAGCGATCACCGCCGCCAGGACAGCCCATAGAGCTTTGTCTACGATCCCATCCCATCGTTTGGCAGGCTTGGCTTTGAGTTCTTCGATAGCGTCTCTCAGCCTATCCAAGGTTTTCATAATGTCGGCATACTGGGTTTCTATCCTGGCATATTCCATACCCAGCCGTTCAAAAGGCACAAAGAACTCCTTGTGGGTTTCTTGGTTGCGCCTGCTATCTTCCTCCAGGGACTTTAAGCGAACCTCAATATCGTCACCCATTTGTTACCCTCCTATGCCGCACGCAAATAAAGCAAGCGGAATATCTCACGCCCACGAGGGGTAACAAGTGTCTGCGGGCCGCTCCACTGGGTTTTCTCGTTGAAATATTCTTTGAGTTCAAATATCCCGCTTTCCACGTACTGAGCATTGGGCATCAACTTTCCCTTCTTGTCTCGGTAGATGTACTTCCGATTCAAAAGGAACCGAATAAACGCTTCCTCCCGTATTTCAAGAAGTTTAGCAGTCTCCCGGAAGCTGGTCAGCAGGTTTCTGTCCACCAACTTGTCAAAGTAATCAGCTTTGGGCTTCATGATCTGGTTGTTCATCACCAAAGCAGAATTGACAGCTTCTAATGTGCTGACCGACTTGCTCTTCTTGTGTATGGGAGATGTTAGTTATAAACTTTTAATTGAGGATAATTGAAAGTAGAATTAAAGAATCCAGAAAACGTGCCGGGTATCCTACTCAAGACGCTTTGGATTGGGGTATATCCAATAAACTGGCATAATCAACTTATTTTCGTAAGATGATTATGGATATTTAATAAAATTTGTTTGTAAAAGCAAAGGGGAATGTTTTGGAAAAATCTGTTTAGATAATAGATTTTTCAGGCAATTTAGGGTAAAATGATCTAATTAAAAGGATATAGGGGGAGGGAAATGAAGGTTAGATTGGATACTGCAGTAACGGTGCTTCCAGGTGTAGGATCGACCCGTGCCCGCAGTTTAGCTAAGTTGGGTATTGAGTCAATGGGGGATCTGCTGGCCCATTATCCAAGGGAGTATGAGGATCGAAGGGAGGTTTGGAATATTAGCGACGCGCCGACTGACCGGCCGGTGTGTATCTGTGCCCTGGTGGCGGAGCTCCCCAGAACCACCCGCATACGTAAAGGATTGGAGGTGACTCGAGTAAGGATAGTTGATGGAGGAGGGAGCGTGGTGGTTACTTTTTTCAATCAATCCTATGTCCGAGAGGCCCTGCGAATGGGGGAGCACTATGTATTCTATGGCATGGTGGAGGGGAATGGATGGGGACGGCGGATGACAAACCCTGCCTTTGAGCCGGAAACGCGCCAGAGATTTACTGGCTGCATTATGCCCATCTATCCACTGACAGCAGGGATTGGGAATCATTTACTGGCTACATTGACCCGTCAAGCCTTGCCTGCTGCGGCAGAATGGGGAGATTGCCTGCCAAGGAGCTTGAGAGAGTCCCACAATCTTATGGAGGCCAGGCAAGCGATAGAGAATATTCATTTCCCTCCAGGATTTCAGGAACTGGAGCAGGCTAGACGGCGGATGATCTTTGAGGAGCTGTTTACCCTCACCGTTGGGCTTAGCCTGCTTAAGAGCCGACGGGAGACATCTAAGGGACCGACATTTGCACCTCAAGCCCTAGAGAAATTTTTAAAATTGCTCCCATTTACTCCTACGGGGGCACAATGGCGGGTGATGGAGGAGGTGGCTACAGACGTAGAGAGTGGCCTTCCTATGAATCGGCTGATTCAGGGGGATGTGGGTTCTGGAAAGACCACTGTGGTAGCCTTTGGGGCGTGGATGGCTTGGAAAAATGGATGGCAAACTGCTCTTATGGTACCGACTGAAATCCTGGCTGAGCAGCATTACCGCTCCCTCAGTGGGCTGCTTTCTCCTGCTGGGATGCGGGTGGCTTTGCTTACCGGTGGAGTAAAGGGGGTAGCGAAGAGGAAGCTGTTGGAGGAGATCAGAAAAGGAGTTTACCACTTGGTTGTGGGAACACAAGCCCTACTGTCTGAGGGGGTGGAGTATGCGCGGCTGGGTCTTGTTGCGGCCGATGAGCAGCACCGATTCGGCGTAGCACAAAGAGCCAGTCTGGCGGCTAAGGGAGGTGGAATCCATCCCCACGTACTGGTTATGTCAGCCACTCCCATTCCACGTACCCTGGCCCTCATTATCTATGGTGATTTAGACGTATCCATTATTGATGAGCTGCCCCCGGGGCGAACCCCGATTCAAACCTTTTTGATAGGGGAGGATAAGCGGGAGCGAATGTATGGATTCGTCCGAAAACTGACTTCAGAAGGGCGACAGACCTATATCGTCTGTCCGGCGGTGGAGGAGAACTGTCCGGGGCTTGCGGGGGAGACGATAGATTTAAAGGCGGTTACCCAATATGCAAAAGACTTACAAGAAAAGGTGTTTCCTGACCTGCGGGTGGGGCTGGTTCACGGCAGACTGAAAAGCAGGGAAAAGGATGCAGTTATGTCCGCCTTTGTAAGAGGTGAAATGGATGTGCTGGTATCCACCACAGTAATTGAGGTTGGGGTAGATGTACCAAACGCTGCTTTGATGATCGTAGAGAATGCTGAACGGTTTGGTCTGTCTCAGCTTCACCAGCTTCGAGGAAGAGTAGGACGTGGTCCATGGCAGTCTTACTGCGTACTGGTTACTGCTACCAGGAGAGAGGATAGCCTTACCCGGCTCAGGGTCATGACTACCACAACAGATGGATTTCAGATTGCCCAGGAGGATTTAAAACTGCGTGGCCCTGGGGATTTCTTCGGCAGACGGCAGCATGGACTGCCTACTTTACGTCTGGCGGATCTGACCAAGGACATGCTTTTGCTGCAGGAGGCCCAGGATGCAGCCAAGGAATTGATCGCCCTTGATCCGACCCTTTCACGACCGGAGCACCGCCTACTGCTGGAGCGGGTACGGCAGCTTTTTGATAAAAATCCAGATATTTTTAATTGAAAAATCTGTGAAGAATGTGCTGTTGTAAGTCCCTTAATGAGGAAGAATTGTGAGAGCATGGCAAGGGCAGCAGGTACAAGTGGTCTGCTGCCCTTGCTATAGAAGAGATTCCAATTGGTGGAATATCTCAAGAATGAAGATTGTGGAAATTTTTAGATGGCTTTTTACCAAAATAGTCGGAGGAGCAAGAGAAATTTTATCGGATCATTAAGATAATGCGTGTTAAAATCCAAGCCAAAAGACCGCACCCAGGAAAGGTGAATAGCCAAGCAAAGAGAATCTTTTTTATAATTGCCTCACTGGAAGTTGTTGGAATGGAATGTGTGCTAACGCCGAAGATAGCAGAGATTTTAGTATGGGTGGTGGATACAGGAAGGCCCATTGCCGAGGCGGCTAATAGACAAAAGCCTCCGGCAAGATCAGCTGACAGTCCTTGGCGAGGCCCCAGACCAGTTATACCCTGGGAGAGGGAATTGATGATACGTTGCCCGCCGCAAGCCACGCCGGCAGCCATAGTTGCAGCGCATATCAGGGCGAGGGAGGGGGGGACGGAGAAGGTGTGAAGAGTCTGTCCAGAAGCAAGGG
>JAZQMD010000141.1:0-1841 GCA_045543215.1 Oscillospiraceae bacterium | reverse complement strand
CCAAAAAGCGAAAAAGAGCCATTGGATCTAGGGGGCAGCGGTATACGGAAAACAGGTTGGAGGAGGTCCAGCCATTTGTAAGGAAGGCCAGGGCTAGGGTCAGGGCGCACAGTAGAGTGAAAGTGAGGGTGACCGGGGCGTTGTAGGAAATGTTCAGGGTGGGGCGGTGTGCCATACGGCTCAAGGATCATTCCCCCTTTATTTCATTTGCTTCTTAGCCAGTATATCTATTTTTAAATGGAAAATCAAGACCAGGCCGTTTTTAGACGGGCCACCGCTTGATGAACCGACTCATCGTCTATACCCGCAAAGCCGAGAACCAGTGTTGAGGCCATAGGGCAGGCTCCCCGGCAGTATTCCGATAGACCATGGACAGCCACTCCTTGTCCAGCAGCCTTTGACTTAAGCTCCTCCTCCGGCAATCCGGGGAGGGTAAACAAGAAATGGAGCCCACCCTCCACCCCAGAGATACTCCCATAGGGAAAGGCCTCCTCCAGTGCCTGAACCAGTAAGGCCCGGCGGTGGCGATAGAGGCTGTTCATACGACGCAGATGGGCGGCATAGCCACCCTGAATTAGGAAACGGCGCAGGGCCTCTTGCTCGAAGCGGGAGACGGTGGAAGCGGCTCGGGGGAAGAGCCGGTAATACCGCTCTAATAGTGGGGCTGGGAGGATGAGGTAGGCCACCCGGATTGAGGGGGCGATGGAACGGCTGAAGGTGCCTAAATAGATCACTCGGCCCAAGCTGTCCAGTCCCTGCATAGCGGGAATAGGGCGGGAGGAATAGCGGAATTCGCTGTCGTAATCATCCTCCAGAAGCCAGCGGTTGGGAGATTCTCCCGCCCAGCGGAGCAGCTGGGTACGCCGGGCCAGAGGCATAGTAGTGCCCAAGGGGAACTGGTGGGAGGGTGTGACCAAGGCAGCGGTGGCTCTGGAGGACTCTAATGTATCGGGGCGCATACCAGCATGATCCACGGGAAGGGGGAGGGGGGTATGGTTATAACGCTCCACCGTGTCAAAGGCAGCGGGATAACCGGGGTCTTCCAGGGCTATCCCTGTCTTTGGGGGAAGAAGCTGCATCACCAGCCCCAGGAGATAGTCCATGCCAGCGCCAATGACAATCTGAGCTGGGTCGCAGGAGATGCCACGGTACTGGCGGAGGAAGTCAACCAAGGCTTGGCGCAAGGGGAGGTCGCCTTGTGGATGACCACGTTGGAGCAGATCGGGATTTTGATATACTGCCTCTTTAGAAATACGGGCCCAGGCAGAGAAGGGGAACACAGAGGTATCCACTGCACCGGTGGAAAATTCAAAATCCCATTGGGGCTGGGCCGGTGGAGGTGGAAGAGGGAGCGCGGAGGGGGCCGTTTCCTTCACCGCCGGGAGTGGAAGCACATTACACACCACAAAACCGCTGCGGGGCTTGGAGTGGATATAGCCTTCGGCGGCTAAAATGCCATAGGCGGTTTCCACGGTGGACATGCTTACCCCCAGATGGGCGCAAAGCTGTCGTTTGGAGGGCAGATGGCTCTCGGCGACCAGACGACCACTCTGTATCTCCTCGGCCAGATACTGGTAGAGCTGGCGATAGAGGGGAACTCTGCCATCAAGGGCAAGGGTAAAGGCAAATTCTTTCATGAGCTCACCTCAAACTAAAAACTGACCATATAAAAAATTTAAAAACTGAAACTACTAATCGGGCCAGATAGGACTATAATAAGGCAAAAACTAGGGGCCGTCAAGCCCTGTGAAGGAGAGATTACCATGTCTGAGCGAACCCGTAAAACTGTGTTTGCTGCCCTGATGGCCGCATTGGTCATGGGGGGCTCCGCTTTGCGTATT
>JAZQMD010000140.1:0-3364 GCA_045543215.1 Oscillospiraceae bacterium | reverse complement strand
CGCATTTCCCGCTCTCCCACTGGATCGCGGCCGATGAACACAACCTTTTGGAAAATACCCTGACTCAGTAACTCTCGGTAGACGGGCCGAAGAGCCAGACCCTTTAAATCACTTCCATGAGCGGTTGCCAGCATGGTCACGCCGCAGCCCGCCACTTGGCACATGGCCTCAACGTCCTGGGGATCCGTAATCTCATCAACAGCCAACACCTGAGGATTCATGCCCCGCAGTAAAAAAAGCAGCCCCTTGGCTTTGGGCACACCATCCAAAATATCCGTACGCTGCCCCAGATCCATCTGGGGGCACCCCTCCCACAGGGCCCCCAGTTCACCCCGCTCATCCACAACCCCAACCCGTTGGGGTGGAACACCGTCTCCGTCGGAGAGACAGCGAATTAAATCCCGCAACAAGGTGGTTTTCCCCACTCCCGGTGGAGCTATGATCAGAGTACTGCTCAACTCCATCTGTTTAAAGAGTCTAGGTCCGATCTGCCTAGCCACTCCTTTCACTTCTCTGGCAATTCGCAGATTCAGTGAGGACAGCTGCCGAAAGCCCGTGACCTCTCCCCCCTCCACTACAGCGGATCCACACAGACCAATCCGGTGTCCACCCTGGATGGTAACAAATCCGTTGCGTACCCGCTCCAGAACCGTATGAACCGATGACTGGCTTGCCACCTCCAAAACAGTGCTCAGGTGTCCCTCTCCTATCACTGGAGAACCTGGGATTTTATATTCCCTCTCAGGTCCCACCACAGTAGCCGGAAAGCCTGTCCGCAACCGAAACTCCTCCGCCTGTTCTGCAATCACGCCCGGCAGTGCCAGAACCGATTTTCGTAAATCAAAGGGCATCAGATTTGCCACTTTGTTAAAGGGTGTTTTGGGCATTTGCGTTCCCTCCTCTTTGGTGATGACACATAGATATGAGGGCGTGTCCCATTCTATGACAAAACGCAAAAAAATCCCGCCACCCTTTTTAGGGATGGCGGGAGCCAAAGACTTATGTTCATTTTATTTTCATTGCTCTGCCTGGCGCAGCTTGGCTGCAGTAAGGGTGTTTTCCATGAGCATAGCCCGGGTCATAGGACCTACGCCGCCAGGCACCGGTGTCAAGTAAGAAGCCTTTCCAGCTACCTCAGCACATACATCGCCACAAAGCTTACCCCTGTCGTCCCGGTTCATAGCCACGTCGATGACCACCGCCCCTTCCTTCACCATATCGGCAGTAACCAATCCCGTTTTTCCTACCGCGGACACCAAAACATCCGCTTCCTGAACCAGATCCCTCAGATCAGGCGTTTTGGAGTGGCAAACCGTCACGGTACCGTTTGCCTGAAGAAGAAGGAGGGCCATAGGCTTGCCCACAATATTGGATCGCCCTAAAACAATACACCGCTTGCCAGCCGGGTCAATACCGTACGCCCGAAGCATTTCCATGACCCCGGCAGGAGTGCAGGGTAAAAAGGTAGGCTTGCCAATGGTCAGCCTACCCACATTATAGGGATGGAATCCATCTACATCCTTTGCCGGATCGATAGCCAGCAGCACCTTTTCTTCGTCAAGGCCCGCAGGAAGAGGCAGCTGCACCAAAATTCCATCAATATCCTCCCGACTGTTGAGCTGGGTAATGAGCTCCAGCAGTTCCTCCTCCCTTGTCGCGGCCAACAGGGCGTATTCTTCGCTATAAAACCCACACTCCTCACAGTCCCTGCGCTTTGCATTCACATAAACCCGGGAAGCCTGGTCTTCCCCCACTAGAATAACCGCCAGGCCCGGTCTGCGTTCCAATTCCCTTGCCTGCTGGGCAACCCGCTCTTTTACCTGCTTTGCTAGCGTATTTCCATTAATCATGGTCACCGCCATGCCGCTCATCCTCCTTATCCCCCTTCTACTCTGCCCGGCCTCACTTTTCCTTTTCTGGCTTTGGGATGGCTGCCGCTGCCGGACCTGCGCTTCTCAATCGCCATATAAGCCAGACCAAAGCGGCGGCGGCGGACAGAATTCCCAGTAACTGGGAGGTGCGCAGGCCTGTGCCGAAAAAATAGAGGCTGTCAGTGCGCAGACCCTCAATAAAGGCCCGTCCCACACCATACCATATCACATAGGATAGAAAAATCTGCCCATCCACCTTGCGCCACTTCCGGGCCATCATGTAAAGCAGGACAAATCCTGCCGCGTTCCACAGAGATTCGTAGAGGAAGGTTGGGTGGACCCCAAAAGTCCCATCCAAAATAGATTGGTACATCCCTTCCGATTCCACCAATCCCTGTCCCCAAAGGGTATTGGCAATACTTTCTGACGACATGCGCCAGGGCAGGCTGGTCACTCCACCATAGGCTTCTACATTAAAAAAATTACCCCATCGGCCGATGCTCTGGCCAATAAGCATACCGAAGCAACCCATGTCCAGGAAAGCCAAGGCATTGATTTGCCTCACCTTGCAAAACACCACCACAGTAACCACCGCCATAATGATGCCACCGTAAATAGCCAACCCACCGTCCCAAATAGCAACTGCCCGCCCCCAGCTAAAGGCGCCATCCCCATTTAAATATAAATCCAAATTGAAGATTACATAATAAGCTCTGGCACCAATGATTGACAGTGGAGTAGCAAAAAAGAGCAAATCTAAGATACTCTCCCTATCAATCCCAAAATGACGGGCCGTGGAATAACAAAATAACACAGCCAAAAAAAAGCCGGCCGCAATGATTACACCATACCAATAAATGTTGTATCCAAAAATGGTAAAGGCAACCCGATCTAGGGTAAACGTAAGCCCCAAGCCTGGAAAAGAAACCGTATTGGTCATGCCTGCACTCCCTTTGGCCAAATGACCGACAGGGCGGTCCGCTCTGGAATACACCACTGAGCGATCAGCTCCTCCGCTTCCTCTTTGCGCAGACTACGGAACAGCTCAGGAAATTGAAGAAAATCCTCTCCTAGGAAATGGGACTGAGCCGCCTCGATACAAATATTCTCTAAGGAGTTAAGCTGCCGGACAGCGGCTCCGTAGGCTGCTTTTTTTTGCCTCTCCCACAAGGAAGGATCCACCCCCTCCTTGGCAATACGGGCAGCCTCAGCCAATACCTCATCCCGTACCCGTTTTGGATCTTTACTCTCGCCACCTACCCCTAGAAATGCACACTGGGGCTCTGCCTCATATCCGCCGTCAAAGCTATTGTTAATAAGCCCCTGCTCATATAGCTTTGAATAGAGAGGGCTGGAGGGCCCAAACAACACATCCGCAGCCAAATTACCTAACAGACGCTGGCGCAGCTGCTCTCCCTCTCGGGCTGGGGTTCCCTTAAAGCCCAACTGGAATAATGGTGCGGATACGGCCATTTCCTTCTCTACCAGGGCCT
>JAZQMD010000139.1:0-11666 GCA_045543215.1 Oscillospiraceae bacterium | reverse complement strand
TCATGAGAAACAGCCGCCCATGGGCGGCTGTTTCTCATGAAATAACTGATTGCATCAGGGGTGATACAGCTGGTTATTTGACTGGTATTGAGGAGAGCAGGTAAGCTGAAGCCCCAGGCGTTTGTAGGTATCCCCATCAGCAAAGGAGAGAATAACTGAAGAGTGGGCCTCACATCCCCGCAGAGCAGCCAGCTGACCAAGAGCCAGAGCAGCCACTGGACTGGAGGTAGCCGAGGAGGCCAGGGCAATCAGCACTTCATTGGAATGAAGCCGAGGATTAATACTCCCCAAATGGTTCACCTTAACTTGCTGGATGGGGGCAATGGCTTCAGGTGATATCAGGTGGGTCGCGTGTTCGATCCCCCCCAGCTCCTTTAGAGAATTTAACAGAGCTGCGGAAGCAGAGCCCATCAGGTCAGTGGTCTTTCCCCCCACCACACGCCCGTCAGGCAGTTGGATTACCACAGCAGGGCAGCCTGTCTCTTCTGCCAGCAACTCGGCTGCGGCCACCACCGGTCGATCTGCCGCAGTCACCCCCGCCTGCTGCATGAGTAGTTTCAGCTTGTAAACCACCTCATCGCTCTCCTGCCCTCGGTGACGGTCACAACTCACGGCATAATAGCGGCGTATAATCTCTTGTCGGGCAGCAGCTTGTACAACATCGTCATCTATAATACAACTGCCTGCCATATTTACCCCCATATCGGTTGGAGACTGGTAAGGGCATTTACCCATAATCTTCTCAAAAATAGCCGCCAACACGGGGAATACCTCCACATCACGGTTATAGTTGACGGTGGTAGCCCCATAGGCCGACAGATGGAATGGATCAATCATATTTACATCCCCCAGATCGGCGGTAGCTGCCTCATAGGCCAGGTTTACCGGGTGCTGGAGAGGAAGATTCCAGACGGGAAAGGTCTCAAACTTGGCATAACCCGCCCGGATCCCCCGTTTGTACTCATGATAGAGTTGAGATAAGCAGGTAGCCATTTTCCCGCTGCCTGGGCCGGGGGCCGTAACTACCACCAGAGGTCGGCTGGTGCGAATGTAGTCGTTTCTTCCATATCCCTCATCGCTGACAATAAAGGAAGGATTATGGGGATATCCAGTGATAGGGTAATGGAGGTAGACCTCCACACCCAACTGCTCCAGCCGTCGCTTAAAGACATCGGCAGCGAGCTGGCTGTTGTACTGTGTAATAACCACGCTGCCTACATACAAGCCCTGTGCACGGAAGGTATCGATCAGTCGTAATACTTCGTCGTCATAGGTAATTCCCAGGTCGCCTCTTACCTTATTTTGCTCAATAGCCGCCGCACCGATGGCGATGACGATCTCCACACTCTCCTTCATCTCCAGCAGCATACGGATCTTGCTGTCTGGGGCAAAGCCGGGGAGCACCCGGGACGCATGGTAGTCATCAAACAGCTTGCCCCCAAACTCCAGATAAAGCTTACCACCGAACTGCTCGATACGCTCCCGGATACGGGCAGACTGGGTATCAAGATACTTTTGATTGTCAAAGCCCTGCTTGCTCATCTTTCTTCTCGGGCAACCCCGCCATTCCGGGTGCTGCCCCCCTCCTCTCTCGTCCCTCTTCTTTCAATGATTTATAAAATATAATTTTGTATTGTATCACACCAGCAGGCAGGGAGACAATACTTTCTTACTCAGCAGATGATGAAAGGGCGGCACGTAAAGCGTACCGCCCTTTCCCCTTATTTCCTTACGGTTCATGACGTAGCCTGGCAGCAAGTTTCTGAAGCTCGGTAACAAGCAGCATGACCAGGCAAAGACCCAAAATAGACAACCACTGCACACCTGATAGGGCAGTCAGTTTGAATAGCGCCTGAAGGGGTGGAACCACCAGTACCACCAGCTGGAGAACAGTGGAGGCTCCCAAACCAAGCCAGAGCATCTTATGCTCTCTGGGGTGGAGTTTGACGATGGAGGCATACTCACTCTGGAAACCCACCGCTGCAAACAATTGTGAAAAGGCCAAGGTAGCAAAAGCCATGGTAGTACCCGTCTCAGGGGAGGCCTGGATACCTATGAGATAGGCCGTTACCGTAAGGATCGCCTCAACCAGGCCGATTAACCCCACCCGTAACCACTGGCGACCCGTAAAGAAGGAGGTAGCCTTTCCACGAGGAGGCCGTTCCATTACCCCCGCCTCTGCAGGTTCTACCCCCAGGGCTAATGCGGGCAGAGAATCAGTAACCAAATTCACCCATAAAACATGGGTAGGCCCTAGAATCTTCCATCCTATGAGGGTGGCAAAAAACATGGTAATAACCTCACCACAGTTGGAAGACAAAAGAAATCGTACTGCTTTATGAATGTTGTCAAAGATACGGCGCCCCTCTTTTACTGCCACCACAATGGTAGCAAAGTTGTCATCAGTGAGTACCATGTCGGAGGCCCCCTTAGACACATCGGTGCCCGTGATGCCCATACCCACACCAATATCGGCCGCCTTAAGGGCAGGAGCATCATTGACCCCATCTCCAGTCATGGAAACCACCTTACCCCGGCGCTGCCAGGCCTTAATGATACGCATTTTATGCTCAGGGGACACCCTGGCATATACTGCAATATCGGATACCTTTTCATAAAGCTGGTCATCGCTCATAGCCTCCAGCTCCGCCCCGGTAACCGCCTGCCGGCCATCTCCAAGGATACCCAGGTTTTCTGCAATTGCAGAAGCGGTCACTTTATGGTCACCGGTAATCATCACGGGCAAGATTCCCGCCCGGCGGCACTCTGCCACTGACTGACGCGCCTCCTCACGAGGGGGGTCAATCATACCTGCCAGACCACAGAAAGTAAGACCCGACTCAGTACCTACTACGTCAGAGCAGTCTACCTTATCCACATCTTTGTAACCAAAAGCCAGCACCCGCAAGGCTTGCTCTCCCATATCTTGGTTAGCTCTTTCGATGACAGAGGCGTTCTCCAGTATCTCCACCCCACCAGCGGCAAGTTTGCTTGTGCAACGGGAGAGGAGTACATCCGGGGCTCCCTTCACCAGTACGCGCTTTTTGCCGCCCCCCAGATCAATGACTACGGTAGACAGCTTGCGGTCAGAATCAAAGGGTATCTCTCCCGCCCGCCTACGGGCCTTCACATCATTGGAGGAGGCCAGCCTCTCCTTCACCAGGTAGTCTAATAAAGCAGTCTCGGTAGGATCGCCTATGAAAGCGTCCCCATCCCCAGCTACCGCATCGTTACAGTGAAGCATGGCCTGATAAAGTTGGTCAGCAGGGGCATTCCCCGTCCACACCTGCTTGACGGTCATACGGTTAAGGGTGAGAGTTCCGGTCTTGTCGGAACAGATCACATCGGTAGATCCCAGGGTTTCTACTGCGGGTAGCCGGCGGATAATGGCTCCTTGTCTCGCCATACGCTGCATACCCATGGCCAACACCACAGTGACCACTGCCACCATACCTTCAGGAATAGCGGCCACAGCCAGAGAAACAGCCGTAAGAAAGGACTCACTAGCAGGTACCTGGCGTAGCAAATTTACCACGAAGATAATCATGGCAACAGCAATGACCACGTAGCTCAGCAGGTTGGACAGCTTATTCAATTTCTGCTGAAGGGGGGTTACTTCTTTACCTGCAGAGGTAAGCTGATGGGCAATTTTGCCCATCTCCGTGTTCATGCCGGTGGCCACCACAAGACCGGCTCCCCGGCCATAGGTGGCGGCGGTCCCCATGTAGGCCAGGTTTAGGCGATCACCCAGAGAGGCCGCCGCTTCCACGATGGCACCAGCGTCCTTCTCCACCGGTACAGACTCACCAGTAAGGGCAGACTCCTCTACCTTTAATGAGGCTGTCTCCAACAGCCGCAGATCGGCAGGAATAGAATCTCCTGCCTCCAGCACAACCACATCTCCCGCCACCAGTTGGGCAGCAGGAATCTTCACCGCAACTCCGTCTCGCATGACCTTTGCGTATGGAGCAGCCATTTCCTGTAATGCCTCCAGAGCGGCCTCAGCCTTGGACTCCTGCACCGTACCCATAACGGCATTGATCAAGACCACCACAGCAATGATTGCCGCGTCCACCGGCTCTCCCAGCACCGCCGAAATGGCAGCGGCGGCAATGAGTACCCAGATCATAAAATCTTTAAACTGGGAAAAGAAAATAGCCAGCTTTGTACGCTTTTTTCCTTCCCTTAGCTTGTTTTCCCCGTCACGGGCCAGCCTTTGGGAAGCTTGAGCGGCAGTCAGGCCCGATTGAGAGGATTCCAATTCCTTGAGACAGACATCTTGGTCAGCAGCATGCCAAACTGTCATGGTATCATCTTCACTTTCTGTTTTAGTATGGGTGCGCGGGTATGGGGGTAAATTAAAATTCCTCTTTTTGGTGAATTATACTACCCTCTTTCTTCTATGTCAATTATAGATTGCCCAAATTTGTCCGTTCAACCCCCTACATTCTGTTGCAAAAGGACATAAATTGGGATATTATACATATAATAACAAACTGAAAACTGGACGGTAGAACCGCCCAGGCCAACATACGGAGGTTTCTGCCATGCGGGATGGTTTTGTTAAGGTAGCGGCTGGCACGCCGAAAATCAAGGTAGGGGACTGCCGGCACAATGCCGAGGGGGTCTTCACCCTCATGCGGGAGGCCGCCGATCAAGGGGTGCGGGTTCTCTGCCTGCCCGAGTTGTGCCTGACAGGATACACCTGTGGCGACCTGTTCTTTCAAGATACCCTGCTGCGTGGAGCAGAAGAGGCACTGACCACTGTGCTCGCCGCCACCAGCCACCTGGACATGGTTACTGCATTAGGGCTTCCAGTAAAATATAAGGGTAAACTTTATAACTGTGCCGCGGTCATTCATAAAGGGGAGCTTCTGGGCGTCGTTCCCAAGACCCATTTACCCAACTACGGGGAGTTTTACGAAAAGCGTTGGTTTGAATCGGGCGGAATTATGGATCGTTGTCTAACCCTGTGTGGACAAGACACCCTGTTCGGAACTGACATCACCTTTCACTGTGACTCCCTGCCCAATCTCGCGATTGGGGTGGAGATCTGCGAGGATCTTTGGGTGCCAGTGCCTCCCTCTGTCGCACTTGCCCAGGCAGGAGCCACTCTCATTTTAAACCTGTCGGCTTCTGACGAGGCTGTTGGTAAGCCGGACTACCGCCGCGCTCTGGTCGTCGGTCAGTCCGCTCGACTAGTATGCAGCTATGTATGCGCCAATGCAGGAGAAGGGGAATCCTCTACGGATTTGGTGTTTACCGCTCATAACCTTATTGCAGAAAATGGCGCCCTGTTAGCTGAGCGGCGGTTTGCCTCCGGCCTCACCGTCAGCGAAATTGATGTAGATAAGCTAGCCTATGAGCGCCGGCGGATAAACATGTTTCAACCTAACGCAAATGACCGCTATGCGGTAATTTCCTTTGATTTGGCTCCTGTCACCACCACACTCACCCGAACAATTTCTCCCACCCCCTTCGTACCCGAAAATACAGCGGATCGGGCCGAGCGGTGTGATGAGATTTTGAAGATTGCCGCCCTGGGTCTGAAAAAGCGACTGGAGCATACCGGTGCAAAAACCGCTGTGGTAGGGCTGTCCGGCGGGCTGGACTCCACTCTGGCAGTGCTCATCACTGCCGTGTCCATGAATCTTCTGAACCGACCCAATCGTGATATTTTGGCGGTCACCATGCCCTGCTTCGGCACCACTGACCGCACCCGGGACAACGCTGTAGAGTTAGCCACCCGCCTGGGCTGTACCCTCAAGCGCATTGATATTGGGGCGGCTGTGAGGCTTCACTTCCGGGACATTGGACAATCCATGGATCGCCACGATGTGACCTTTGAAAACGCACAGGCACGGGAGCGTACCCAGGTGCTTATGGACTTAGCCAACCAGATGGAGGGCCTTGTGGTAGGTACCGGTGACCTGTCTGAGTTAGCCTTAGGCTGGGCCACCTATAATGGAGATCACATGTCTATGTACGCCGTTAACTCCTCTATCCCCAAAACCTTGGTACGCCATTTGGTTTCCTTTGTATGCGCGGACAAGGCTCAGGATGACCAGGGCTTGTCCCTGGTGCTGGCGGATATTTTGGATACCCCCGTTTCTCCCGAGCTCCTTCCTGCAATCAACGGCCAGATCGCGCAAAAAACCGAGGATCTGGTTGGGCCCTATGAGCTTCATGACTTCTACCTTTATTATGCTATCCGATGGGGCTTCCCCCCCCGAAAGGTACTCCGCCTGGCCGAGCATGCCTTTGGTCGTCGATACGACCGGATAACTCTGCTCAAATGGCTCAAAAATTTCTACCATCGCTTTTTCTCCCAGCAATTCAAGCGCTCCTGTCTGCCAGACGGCCCCAAGGTAGGCACCATCACCCTTTCCCCCCGGGGGGATTGGCGGATGCCCTCTGATGGGGTAGCCACCCTATGGCTAGAGGAGCTGGAGGGGCTAGAATAGCCGCAACCCCCTATCAACTTTTTGTGTGTGGTGATTCCATGAATATATATCTTGACCTCTTCCTCACTTTTGCCCAAGTAGGCGTATGCACCTTTGGCGGTGGCTACGCCATGCTCCCCATCCTCCAGCGAGAGATCGTAGACAAAAAGTCCTGGGCCACCGAGGAGGAACTAGCCGATTATTACGCCATCGGCCAGTGTACCCCTGGGGTAATTGCTGTCAACACAGCCACTTTTGTTGGCCGCACACAAAAAGGGATCACAGGCGGGGTCATCGCAACTTTGGGCGTAGTTTTCCCGTCGGTAATCATTATCCTGGCCATTGCCGCCTTTCTTCAAAATTTTTTGGATCTCCCCATGGTGATTCACGCCTTTGCCGGAGTGCGGGCCTGCGTTTGCGCCCTCATCCTGTCCAGCGTGCTTAAGCTGCGAAAAAGCACCATTATTGACCTTCCAACCGTAGTAATTTTTACCCTGGTCTTAGTTTTTGCCACTGCCGGCAACTTTTTTACTTTCCCAGACACCCCTTGGGGGAAGGTGCTGGACTTTTCTCTCTCCCCGGCGGTGTTAGCGGTAGCAGCCGGTACGGCTGGCCTATGCATCCGCGCCACCAAAGGAGGACTTAATACATGATCTATTTACGCCTGTTTTTTGAATTTTTTCAGGTAGGCCTCTTTTCCATCGGCGGAGGTCTGGCTACCCTTCCCTTTCTTGCAAATTTGGGCAACCGTACCGGCTGGTTCACCACTGTGGACTTGGCTAACATGGTGGCAATCTCCGAATCCACCCCCGGCCCTATGGGGATCAATATGGCCACTTATGTAGGCTTTCACATTGGGGGTATTCCCGGCGGGGTGATTGCCGTTCTGGGTCTTATCACCCCATCCATTGCCATCATCCTCGTCATTTCTCTTTTCCTTCGTCGTTTCCGTCAAAACAAGTTGGTAGATGGGCTGTTTTATGGTCTAAGGCCAGCGTCCACCGGCTTAATTTGCGCCGCCCTTTTACATGTTTGTTCCATCACTTTTTTCTTCCGCCAGATCCCTCAGCCCGGCCCAGAGCTTGTGCAGACGGAGCTGTTCCACTGGCCTGCCATTTTTTTGTCCGTCTCTGTTTTCTTTGCTATGAGACAAAAGCATCTCAAGCAGATTCATCCCCTCATTTTTATCGCTCTGTCTGCCGTAGCAGGGGTACTTTTTCAGATGTAAGCGTGCATTTTTTATCTTTCAAATTCCATAAAAACTTTATAAAATAGTGAATAATCTTTTATTTTTTTGTTGCAATCCATGAAATTGCATTATATAATTGATTGGCAATGCACTATTTGGGGACACAATTTATACCTAATATTTACTTAAATTTTAAACAGGAGGTATTATCCCAATGAAAGAGCTTTACGTAGTCAGCTGCTGCCGCACTGCCATTGGCACCTTTCAGGGTTCCCTTGCCAACACTTCTGCCGTGGATCTGGGCTCAGTGGTCGTCAAGGCCGCCCTGGAGCGGGCCAACTTAAAGCCTGACCAGGTAGATGAGCTGATGTTCGGTTGTATCCTTACGACTGCCCAGGGTCAGAATGTTGCCCGCCAGGTAGGTGTCAAAGCCGGCCTGCCTTACTCCATCCCGGCCTACACCGTTGGCATGGTCTGCGGTTCTGGTATGAAATCGGTTATTGAGGCCGGTCGTGCCATCTTGGCCGGCGATGCCGATGTGATCGTCTGTGGCGGCACCGAGAACATGACCCAAGCCCCCTACGCCGTCCCCACCGCCCGTGCCGGCGCCCGCATGGGCAATACCAATATGGTGGATACCATGATTAATGACGGCCTGTGGGACGCTTATAACGACTATCATATGGGTACCACCGCTGAAAACATCTGTGATATTTGGGGTATTACCCGTGAGGAACTGGACGCTTTTGCCGTCAATTCTCAGAACAAGGCTGAGGCCGCCCAAAAAGCCGGTAAGTTTGAGGATGAGATTGTCCCCGTTATGATTAAGAAAAAGAAGGAAATGGTCGAGTTTAAGGTGGACGAGTACCCCAAGGCAGGAGTAACTATGGACTCCGTAGCCAAGCTGAAAGGTGCCTTCCCTGTTGGCCCAGAAGGTGTGGAGGATCAGGTTGTTCATACCTTCCAGCTGTCCGGTATACATGAAGCAGATACCAAGAAGCATGAAAAGCGAGTTACCGCTGCTAACGCCTCCGGCATCAATGATGGTGCTGCCGCTATCATACTGGCCTCCGGCGATGCGGTGAAGAAGTATGGCCTAAAGCCCATGGCTAAGCTGGTCTCCTGGGGCCAGGGCGGTGTGGATCCCAAGGTTATGGGTGTTGGTCCCGTACCTTCCTCCCGCCAGGCCTTGGAAAAGGCCGGTCTGACCATTAAGGATATTGACCTGATTGAGGCCAACGAAGCCTTTGCCGCCCAATCTATTGCTGTGGCCCGTGAGTTGGATTTTGACATGGACAAGGTCAACGTCAATGGTGGAGCTATCTCCATCGGTCACCCCGTCGGCGCTTCAGGTGCCCGCATTATCGTCACCCTGCTGCACGAGCTGGCCAAGCGCCCCGATGCCAAGCGCGGCCTGGCTACCCTGTGTATCGGTGGGGGTATGGGTGTTTCCACTATTTTTGAGAAGGTCTAATTTTTCTGAGGCAGGCCCTTTATGGGGTCTGCCTTTGTTATAGACGTAAACCCTGAAAGGGATTCTTACCATCCCTGAGTTTGTATCCAGTGGAGCAAATCCAGGCTGCCACTGTCACCACTCTGATTATCACCCCCAACCTTAAGAGCATGATTTGATCCCGTTTCAACTTCCCTCAATTTCGAAGGCCTTCGGATTCCTGTCCGAAGGCCTTTTCTGCGGATCTATCTCTATGATAATCCCACCTTTAAACATGGTGCCAGCTTTACATAGCCTTACACTTGCCATTGTCATTACCGTCTCAATGTGTTACAATGGGGTAAAAAAGTAGGTAGAAGGGAGATTTATTTCCATGAAAAAAAAGTTTTTCACGGTGGTATATGTCCTTATACTGCTCCTTTCCCTGTTACCTACTTCCTTAACCAATGTCAGGGCAGTAGAAGAAAAGGTCTACTTTATGGGTGTCAATGACACGGTGCTCGATCTGACCGCCGACACCATGCCCCGCATGGTGGGTGACTCCCTTTATGTCCCTTACACTATGTTTGACCCTAACCATACCACGGGGGCAAATCTTGGCCTGTTTAGTTCTTACAGCCGTACTGCGGGAACCGTAATTATTTACAGCCGCTCCGATGTGCTGGTCTTTGATCTGAATCATGACAATTCTAGTCTCCGTGGCATTATATACCGAGACAAGGCTATCATCCGCAACTCCATGGTTTTTGTCCCTCTTGATACGGTATGCCGATGCTTCGATCTAACCTGGTCCCTGCTGGAGGTGAAGTATGGTCATATTGTCCGGGTCAAAAGCAGTTCGGCAGTACTCGGAGATACGGAATTTACTGACGCAGCCCATTTTGCCGTCAGCGCCCGATACAATAGCTACATTCAAAGTAAGACCCCGATAGAAGAGCCAAGCATCTCTCCAGATGCTTCTCCCTCCCCTACCCAAGACATAGAAACAAGGCCCCCAAAGGCTAATGATGCTCGGCTTTATTTAGCCTTTATTATGGAAAGTGGGGAAGGTTTTCTCGCTCTTTTAGATCAGCTTGATCGCCACGGGGTGTATGGGGTATTTTTCTGCCGACCAGAAGAGCTAGGCTTTCGAGATGATGATATCCGCAACCTACTTGCAGCAGGTCACCGTATAGGGTTGTTGCTAGACAAAGATTCCCTAGACGGTCAGCTCGCCCAGGCAGAGGAAGGGCAAATCCTTCTCTCCCATATCGCCCGCACAGAGGCTACCCTCTGCCTTAGCCGAAATCTATCTAACAATGATCTGGATTTGCTTGAGCATCATCTATACCTATGGAAAACCACGCTAGATGCTACCTCTGCCGGGCGGAGTATCAGCCGCCAGACAGAGAGCGTCACCGGGGCAATACGCCGCAACCGACAGTATTTTGTCACAATGGATGACAGCGCACAATCTGCTCAGGCCCTGGGGCGTATTCTGTCCATCCTTACCGAAGATGGCTGTGAATTTTATCTAGCTACTGAGATCACCCTGGCATAACTTTTCCACCCAGCATCAACAACGCCAAAAAGAAAAGATAACAGGCTCTGGGACTTTCATCTCCAGAGCCTGTTATCTTTTTTTAATTTATCTTAAATTAAAGAAAGCATCCTTACCTAGATAAATAGCGCAGTCACCCAACTCCTCCTCAATGCGTAGTAGCTGGTTATACTTAGCCACACGGTCAGTACGGCTGGGTGCCCCCGTCTTAATCTGTCCAGCATTAAGGGCCACAGACAGGTCGGCAATGGTGGTATCCTCCGTCTCACCAGAACGATGGGACACCACAGCCGTATAACCTGCTCGATTGGCCATCTGAATTGCATCCAAAGTCTCCGTCAAGGTGCCGATCTGGTTGACTTTGATGAGAATTGAGTTGGCCACGCCATTCTCAATGCCAGTCTTGAGCCGCTCGGTATTGGTTACAAACAGATCATCACCCACCAGCTGAACCTTCGAGCCAATGGCCTTGGTCAGCATGGCCCAGCCCTCCCAGTCATTCTCACCCATACCATCCTCCAGAGAGATAATGGGATAGGTTTCGGCAAACTTCTTCCACATATTTACCATCTGTTGCTTGGTCATAGTCTTCTTGGCCTTTGGAAGGTCATAGCAGCCAGTCTCTTCATTATACCATTCAGAGGTCGCCGCGTCGATGGCAATCATGAAATCCTCGCCTGGCTTGTAACCAGCGTTCTCAATGGCCTGGACGATAACCTTTAGCGCATCCTCATCCTTCTTGAGGTTGGGGGCATAGCCGCCCTCATCCCCCACACCGGCGGCGGGAGTCCCGTTCTCTTTAAGGACTGACTTCAGAGTATGGAACACCTCAGCACACATCTGTAGGGCCTTCTTCCAGCAACAGGCCCCCACAGGCATAACCATAAATTCCTGAATATCTACATTGTTGGTGGCATGGGCTCCACCGTTGAGAATATTCATCATAGGCACGGGAAGCGTCTTGGCATTAACCCCACCCACATAGTTATACAGAGAGGTCCCCAGTGCCCCGGCAGCTGCCTTGGCACAGGCCAGGGAAGC
>JAZQMD010000138.1:0-5939 GCA_045543215.1 Oscillospiraceae bacterium | reverse complement strand
GTTACAGTATAAATAGCTGGGACAACAAAGTTACACAAGCGCATCAAAATCATGGCAACCTGCATACGGGTAGCACTTCCCTTGG
Source organism: Oscillospiraceae bacterium (assembly GCA_045543215.1). Taxonomy (GTDB): domain Bacteria; phylum Bacillota; class Clostridia; order Oscillospirales; family Oscillospiraceae; genus DXYV01. The sequence continues at coordinate 5,854 of JAZQMD010000138.1, read as the reverse complement.
GGTCGAGCGTGTTATTGCCGATACCGGAGAGCAGAGTGGCACCGACAGCCCAGTTCATAGCTTTGACAGCATAGGAACTCACCTGCCTTCCATCGGTAAAGGTAGAAATGTCCCCTACATCGCCTGTATCATATTCCTTGTACTGAACATACCGGTACAAAATCGTTGCCATTTGTTCACGGGAAATGGTATCATTAGGGCCAAACTGGCTGTTCCCATAGCCGCTGACAATTCCGTTTGAACTCGCCCATGCTACAGCATCAGAATAATACTGACCAGCAGGAACATCGACAAATTCATCACCTGTTGCGGAGGGGGTATCTTCCATACGGTGCAGGATCGTTACGATCATACCACGGGTCGTTGTAGTCTCAGGTGAGAACGAGGTTGTTCCCGTACCATTCATTATGCCATTTTCATACACATATTGGACTGCGTCATAGAACCAGTCTGTTTCCTTTACATCAGCGAAAGGCATACCACCATTGTTTGCAAATACAGCTCTAGGAATCACTCCCAAAACCATGCACAGCGTAAGCAATATACTGAGAAAGCGATTTACTTTTTTCATAGTTTCACTCCTTAAATTTTTTATGAGGAACTAAACGTACATTTGTTAAGATGGTGTGGCTTTCCATAAATTCCTAATTTTCCTTATTTGCACTTAGTACTTAGTATAGCACAGTATTATAAATATTTCTACACTGGATGTATATTAAAAAAGTGGACAAGTATGGTAAAATCATAAACAAGTGAAAGAAAGAGAAAGGATGAGATGCATGTCCACAAAAACGGAGCCTGGAAGAATAGCGAGGAGTACAAGAAAACAATCGTGACCCTATATCAGTCAGGCAAGCGTTATGGAGAAATCCATCTGGAATACGGAATTTCTTCCTCAGCCCTGTCCAACTGGGTGAAAAAGTATTCTCAGGTGCAGATGGACGACGGAGCTGTTTTAAGTGCCCAGCAGATCAAGGCGCTCCAGCATCGTAACGCCAAACTGATGCCTCCATGCTCAATGTAGTCCTTGAAAGCTGGGCGTTGTTCATAAACTCCTGAGCGTCTTCCTTACCCATGCCGTCCCCGTTGATCTGCAACAGAATGTTTGCCATGAGAGGAAATACTTCCTCCAGATGGTTGGTGGTTTCTCTACAACGATCATGCGGCAATGACTGCCCGATTTGAACATTTGAGCCAACTCCTGCCGATGGCGCCCAGAGCCTTCCTCCGCAGCGTCATCTCCAGGATCACAGTCGAGGATGGCCGGGTGTCCTCCATCGAGTTCAAAAACGGTATGGTACACACATTTTCTTACAAACAGGCATAAAAACAGCCCAGGGCCATTATTCGACCCTGGGCTGTTTTTATGCTCATTATGCAGTTTTCGCGCATACAATTTTTGTGCAGAATTATACACATCGGGTAATGAGTTCATGCAAGGATGGCTCATTTCGGGCCAGATCCCGCCTACGGATGTCAGGCTCATACCCCCGGAAAACCCCGTATTTTCGGGCATTTCCTGGTTTTCGGGCCGTTTTGAGCATCCTTTAATGTATAAACATCGCATCACCGAAGGAAAAAAAACGGTATCCCTCCGCTACTGCCTCTTCATATGCCGTTAGCATCCGCTCCCTTCCAGCCAGAGCAGACACCAACATAAGGAGGGTTGATTCTGGTAAATGGAAGTTGGTAACAAGGCCATCCAACACCTTAAATTGATATCCCGGATAGATAAAAATATCAGTCCATCCTGATTTGGCAGTTACAAATCCATTTTCTGCCGCACAGCTTTCAATGGTTCGGCATGAGGTGGTGCCTACACAGATCACCCGTCCCCTATTTTGCCTGGTCTGATTAATTACATCAGCCGCCTCCTGGGAGATCGTATAAAATTCCGCATGCATATTGTGATCTGTAATAATTTTTTCCTTTATGGGCCTGAAGGTGCCAAGACCAACATGAAGCGTTACATAGCAAGGCCTTATCCCCATTTTTTCAATTCGTGCCAGTAGCTCTCTTGTAAAGTGTAATCCTGCCGTAGGAGCGGCAGCGGAGCCTACTTGCCTGGAATAGACCGTCTGATATCGTTCCGGATCGTGGAGTTCCTCTTTGATATAGGGAGGTAGCGGCATCCTTCCAAGTCTCTCCAGCACCTCCAGAAAAATCCCATCATATTCAAAGCGCACAAGTCGGTTTCCATCCTCCAGAACCTGAACAATTTCTCCTTTTAACCTACCGTCCCCAAAAACCACCTGCGCTCCGGCGCGTAACTTTCGGCCTGGCCTTACCAGGCACTCCCAAACCTTTTTACCTCGGTCTGTTAAAAGGAGTATCTCCACCGTCCCCCCTGTTCCCTCCCGCTGTCCGATGAGCCGGGCGGGCAAAACACGGGAGTCGTTGAGCACCAGGCAGTCCCCAGGGTGAAGCAGCTCAGGCAATTGGTAAAAACGAAGATGCTTCCGCTCCCCGGTCCGACGGTCCAGGGTTAATAAACGAGAGCCATCCCGCCTTTCCATAGGTGTCTGGGCAATCAGCTCCTCCGGCAATTCAAATTTAAAATCCGATGTTTTAAGCATTATTTTAAGGTGACTCCTGTATAATAAAATGTTAGGATAGATTGGTAATCAAATCCCTGTTTTGCCATGGCATATGCGCCCCACTGGCTCATGCCCACATTATGTCCATTTCCGCTTCCGTTGAATATAAAGCTCCCCCCCGATGCATTGCCGATTCTACTGCCAGTTGGCATCATGTTTCCCTTTTTCAAAACTTCAGTCCCACCGCCAGTAATGATATAAGGAGCATTTGAGAGTACAACTTGATTTCCCTTTCCATTTATGGCAAATAAACCTTCTGTGGTAGAAATTTTTTCAACACCGTTGATCCAGATACTACTGCCTTCTCCGTCGGGCAACTTGTTTCCCTCTCCAAGTGTAAAACGCATAGAGGGCAGACCCAGTACCGTACGGCAGGCCTCCTTATATAGTGTCCAGCCTTTTCCATTTGCATCATGAAAGGTAATAGAAGAGACATTTCCCATGGCGGTGCTATTCAGGTCCACTGAGATAATTTCGGCACAGTTGGTACGTCCACTATCCACCAATTTCTCCTGAAGCTGGGTTCCGGTAAAATTATACGACCAATGGTAGTTCTTAATCTCTTTTGAAACAATGGCTTCATAGGGATCGGTCACCCCTTTCAGATAAGGCCTTGCTTGCGTCCAGACATTTTCTGAAGACTCAGTAGCGCCTCCGTCACTGGAAAAGTAAAAGGTTTCCACTAATTCTCCGCCGTGCCAAAGATAGGTTCCCATGGTTTCTTTCGAAGCCAGGGTTGTATTGCTCCCTACTCTACTGGCTCCAATATAAGCCTGACAATGAACCGAGGCGCAGATGTCAAAACCATGGGTCCCATGTTTACCTCGACTGACAGCATAATAGTTTCTAGCGCATACGGCCTGGGCCTTTAAAGCTTCAAGAGGCCAGGACTCGCTCATTTCTTGGGAAATAACGCAGTTAATATAGTCGTTTATATTTAGCAAATTCACCAGGGTCAGATTTCCTCCATCCATACGCTGGTAGCGGAAAGCTCCAAAGTAGCGATATCCACTGCACCAAGTTTGGGTCTGTACGTCCTCCATCAGACCTGGATACACTCCAAGGCCGGAACCTTTTCCCAAATCATCAAATTGAAAAAGAATCATAGATGTTCCGGTAATGGTGACAGAGACTCCATACGCGCTGTTCTCTCCCACGGAGCCGCCATAGCTGGCCGCAGCCTTCAACGCAGCATCTGCCGATAAATAAGATCCTACCCTTACATAGTAATTTCCACCAATCCAGGCTGGAAAACCTCCATATCGAAGTGCTTCTGCTTTGGCGCTTTCAAAATCTGTATAGCTGCCCGGAAGCTGTACATGATAACATCCCACCATACCGTGGGATGTTGGCTCAGTGGTATAACGCTGAGTATCTGTCAAATAGATATTACTAGTTTTAAGTATGGAGATTTTTGTTTCAGTCGTATAACCAAGTTGAGTAAACTTCAAGCTATTGTCAAAATAGCCAAAGCGATACCCTGTACCGTACCCGTCTACATTTTGCAGATTGAACGTAGGCGCTGCAGAGCCACCGTAATAAAGTCCTACCTGAACCGGGACACTCTCATCTGGCTTTTGCGTCATTGCTGCCTTGACAGGCAGGCAGTTCAACAGGACGAGCAGGAGCAAAACAGCTGCAAATTTTACAGTTTTTCCTTCTTTGGTACCCCACATTTCTCCAAAACCTTTCTTTGAGCAAATTGACATATCACCTTAAAATATGGTATCATGCATAATCAAATAGATATGTAGCTATGTCTTTAAAGGCTATTGTCTCTACTCTACTTATTTATCATTATAGTACAGAAACCACCCCTGTTCAACCACTGTTTTCTAGGTGATGCAGGGGCTGGCATAGGAGGAATCGATCATGAAAACATATAAAGTTGGAATCATTGGCGGCACTGGCATGGTGGGCCAGCGGTTTGTGAGCCTCATGAACGGACATCCCTGGTTTGAACTTACCGCTATTGCCGCAAGTCCCCGTTCTGCCGGCAAACGCTATGAAGACGCTGTGTCTGGACGTTGGGCCATGCCCAATCCCATCCCTGCCCTTGCAAAGGATATGATCCTTCTGAGCGCAGAGGATGACGTGGAGAAAATAGCCAGCCAGGTTGATTTTGTCTTTTCCGCCGTGGATATGAAGAAAGAGGAGATTAAGTCCCTGGAGGAGAAGTACGCCAAGTATGAGTGCCCTGTTGTCTCCAATAACTCCGCCCACCGCTGGACTTCTGACGTGCCCATGGTCATCCCGGAGGTCAATCCGGAGCATTTGGAGGTTATTCCGGCCCAGCGCAAGCGACTTGGTACCAGGCGCGGTTTCATGGCTGTCAAATCTAACTGCTCCATTCAGAGCTATGTCCCAGCTTTGTCCCCCCTGCGGCAGTTCGGGATTGAGAAAGTGCTAGTCTGCACTTACCAGGCCATCTCTGGCGCTGGCAAGACTTTTGAAACCTGGCCGGAGATGGTGGATAACCTGATTCCCTATATCGGTGGTGAAGAAGAGAAAAGTGAGCAGGAACCTCTGAAGGTATGGGGAAAAGTGGAAAGTGACGTGATTATGACTGCTCAGTCTCCCGCCATTACAGCCCAGTGTCTGCGTGTGCCTGTCGCAAACGGACACACAGCTGCTGCCTTCGTCACCTTCCGCAGCAAGCCCTCTATGGAGGAAATAAAGGCTCTGTGGGCCTCCTATAAGGGTCGGCCCCAGGAACTTGGACTTCCCAATGCGCCGAAACAGTTCCTCCACTACTTTGAGGAAGATAACCGTCCCCAAGCCAGGCTTGACAGGGATCTGGAAGGTGGCATGGCAATTTCCATCGGCCGTCTGCGGCCCGATACTCAGTATGACTATAAATTTGTTTCCCTCTCCCACAACACCCTGAGAGGTGCAGCAGGGGGCGCAGTCCTTCTGGCTGAGCTGCTCTGTGCTGAGGGATACATGGACTAAGCCTGTCCCAACCAAATGGTCATCAATGCCAGAAAGGATGTTGTCCCATGAGAACGCCTGTCTTTACCGGTGCCTGTCCCGCCCTGGTTACCCCTTTCGACAGCCAGGGAGCCATTAATTATGATGCCTTTGCCCGGCAGATCGACTTTCAGATCGACCATGGTGTGGATGCGGTTTGTGTCTGCGGTACCACCGGCGAATCGGCCACTATGAGCATTCGGGAGCACATTGCTGCTGTTGAGTTCTGTGTCAACCACGTCAAGCGCAGAGTTAAAGTTATTGCCGGTACAGGCAGTAACGATACC
>JAZQMD010000137.1:0-13269 GCA_045543215.1 Oscillospiraceae bacterium | reverse complement strand
TGAAGCATACGCTTTTCATTGCGCACGATGATGTCCGGGGCGTTGAGCTGGATAAGTCGCTTAAGGCGGTTGTTGCGGTTGATAACTCTGCGGTACAGGTCATTAAGATCGGAAGTAGCGAAGCGACCACCGTCAAGCTGTACCATGGGTCGAATCTCCGGTGGAATAACAGGAAGTACGTCAATAATCATCCACTCAGGCTTATTGCCCGACATGCGGAAGGCATCCACCACCTCAAGTCGTTTAACGATCTTGGCTTTTTTTTGCCCGGAAGCGTCTTTTAATTGGGCGCGTAAGGAGGCAGACAGTTCTTCCAGATCCAGATCACTCAACAATTTTTTGATGGCTTCGGCACCCATACCTGCATCAAAATCTTCTTCATAGTACTCACGCAGCTTCTTGTACTCTGCATCAGAAAGAATTTGGTTCTTGGTCAAGTGGGTGTAATCGGGGCCGGGATCGGTGACGATATAGGCTGCGAAATAAAGCACCTTCTCCAAAATACGAGGAGAAATATCCAAGAGCAGCCCCATACGGGAGGGAATACCCTTAAAATACCAGATGTGGGAAACAGGGGCAGCCAGCTCAATGTGGCCCATGCGCTCACGGCGTACTTTGGCACGGGTTACCTCCACGCCGCAGCGATCGCATACCTTGCCCTTGTAACGAATCTTCTTATACTTGCCACAGTGACACTCCCAGTCCTTAGTAGGGCCAAAAATTTTTTCACAAAACAGACCGTCCCGTTCAGGCTTAAGGGTGCGGTAGTTAATGGTTTCAGGCTTCTTGACCTCACCGTAGGACCACTCACGAACCTGCTCGGGAGAGGCGATCCCAATTCGGATAGCGTCAAACTCAGCGTAACTCATAATATGATCGTCCTCCCTTCCTTAGTCCTCGTCCCCAATGAAGAGATCATCCTCACCGGGGTCTAGGTCCATATCGTCCATATCCGGACTGTCATCGGTGGTTAGATCGTCCTCATCGCTGTTTTCTTTAAAGGTATAGCCGGCCTGGCTCAGCTCACTATCGCTGCTGTAGTTTCCACTGAAGAACTCGTCGTCTTCACGGAACTGGCCGGGCTGGTAGCCATCGTCCTCATCATCGTCCTTGAGCTCGATAACGCTGCCGTCATGGTCCAGTACCTGGATATCCAGGCACAGTGCCTGAAGCTCTTTTACCAGGACTTTAAAGGATTCGGGCACACCCGGTTTTGGCACATTATAGCCCTTGACGATGGATTCATAAGTTTTGACGCGCCCAGTTACATCGTCCGACTTAACCGTCAAAATTTCTTGCAGGGTGTAGGCTGCACCGTAAGCCTCCAGGGCCCACACTTCCATTTCGCCAAAACGCTGGCCGCCGAATTGGGCTTTGCCGCCGAGAGGCTGTTGGGTGACCAGGGAATAGGGACCGGTGGAACGGGCGTGGATTTTGTCATCTACCAGATGGTGGAGTTTGAGGAAGTAGACATATCCAACAGTGACCCGGTTATCAAATCGTTCACCGGTTCGTCCATCGTATAGCCAGCTCTTACCGTCGGGATCCAGGCCGGCCAGTTCCAGGGTATCCTGAATGTCCTTTTCGTCAGCGCCATTAAAGATGGGAGTTGCAACCTTCCAGCCCAGGGCTTGGGCGGCATAACCCAGATGGACCTCCAACACCTGCCCGATGTTCATACGTGAGGGCACGCCCAGAGGGTTCAAAACAATGTCCAAGGGAGTGCCGTCGGGGAGAAAAGGCATATCCTCCTGCGGCAGGATGCGGGAGACCACGCCCTTGTTGCCGTGGCGGCCGGCCATTTTATCGCCCACGGAAATTTTCCGCTTTTGGGCGATATAGACGCGCACTACTTCATTGACACCAGGGGACAACTCGGCGCCCTCCTCCCGTGTAAAGCGCTTTACATCTACGATAATACCAGACTCGCCGTGGGGTACCTTCAGAGAGGTGTCCCGTACCTCGTGTGCTTTCTCACCAAAGATAGCCCGGAGCAGGCGTTCCTCCGCGGTGAGGTCAGTCTCCCCTTTGGGAGTAACCTTACCGACCAAAATATCCCCCGCGCGGACCTCGGCACCGACCCGAATAATGCCACGCTCGTCTAGATCCTTTAGGGCATCTTCGCCCACATTGGGGATCTCACGGGTGATCTCTTCCGGCCCCAGTTTGGTATCCCGGGCCTCGGTTTCGTACTCCTCGATGTGAATGGAGGTAAATACATCCTCCTTTACCATACGCTCATTGAGAAGGATGGCGTCTTCGTAGTTATAGCCTTCCCAGGTCATGAAGCCCATGAGAATGTTCTTGCCCAGAGAGACCTCCCCATTGTTGGTGGAAGGGCCATCAGCAATGACCTCACCCTTTTCCACTCGTTGGCCAGGTAAAACGATAGGCCGCTGGTTGATGCAGGTGCCATGGTTGGAGCGTAGGAACTTAATCAGTTTATAGATCTTGATCTCGCCGCTATCCTGACGCACGGTAATGTGGTTGGCATCGGCTTTTTGCACGACACCTCCCTCTTTGGCGACAATAGCAACCTCGGAGTCAACACAGTTTTTAAACTCCTGACCGGTGCCTACAATAGGGGCCTGGGTAGTAAGCAGGGGAACGGCCTGACGCTGCATGTTAGCGCCCATAAGGGCGCGGTTAGCGTCGTCATTTTCCAGGAAGGGGATCATGGCGGTAGCGATGGAAACCATCATTTTGGGGGAGACATCAACGTAGTCAACCTCTTCACGGTCAACCTCAACGATCTCGTTGCGGTGACGGCAGGTAATACGTTTATTCATAAAACAACCATTTTCATCCACCGGTTCGGTGGCCTGCGCTACGGTAAACTCGTCCTCTACATCAGCGGTCATATATTCCACCTCTTCGGTGAGGCGTACTGCCACGCAGTTTCCATCTTCATCCAGAACCTGTTCCACCTTGCGATAGGGGGCTTCGATAAATCCGTAGCGGTTGATACGAGCATAGGATGCCAGGTAAGAGATCAGGCCGATATTGGGGCCTTCAGGAGTTTCAATGGGGCATAGACGGCCATAGTGGCTATAGTGCACATCGCGCACATCGAAGGAAGCACGGTCACGGCTCAGGCCGCCGGGGCCAAGGGCGGAAAGACGGCGCTTATGGGTCAGTTCGGCCAAGGGGTTGGTCTGGTCCATAAATTGGGACAGAGGGCTGGAGCCAAAAAACTCCTTGATGGCGGCGGTGACGGGGCGGATATTATTAGGAGTCTGGGGGGTGACGATATCCAGATCCTGAATGGTCATTCGCTCCCGAATGACACGCTCCATACGGGTGAAGCCGATGCGAAACTGGTTTTGCAGCAGTTCGCCCACACAGCGCAGACGGCGGTTACCCAGATGATCGATATCATCGGGAGAGCCAACCCCAAAGGCCAGACAGCATAGATAATTGATGGAGGCCATAATATCGTCCACAGTGATATGCTTGGGGACCAGATTATCCCGGTTGTCAAAGATTAGATCCTGAAAGTCCTCCAGGCTTAGGGCTTCAGCCTCACGCCGAGTCAGCAGTTCCTGAAGGACGCTAAAGCGTACCTTCTCTGTAATGCTGCAAATTTCAGGATCAAAATCCACAAAATCCTTCATGTCCACCATGTGATTGGAAAAAACCTTTACCACATGCACGCCAGTGTGGATGTCCTCTACCTCCACGAGTGCCTCATTAATCCCCATAGATTCCAACTCCCGGGCCCGCTGACGGGTAAGCACCTCTCCTGCCTCAGCCACAATTTCACCAGTGGCGGGATTGGGGATGGGTGAGGCCAGCTTTTGTCCGGACAGGCGGCTGGCGATAGACAGTTTTTTGTTAAATTTATACCGGCCTACAGAGGACAAATCGTACCGTCGGGGGTCAAAGAATAAGGTATTGAGGAGAGATTCGGCGGAGTCCACCGTGGGAGGCTCTCCAGGACGCAGCTTACGGTAGATTTCCAAGAGGGCCTCCTCATAAGTTTTAAAAGAATCTTTTTCCAAGGTGGCTAAAATACGAGGATCATCCCCGAACATTTCCATAATCTCAGAATCAGTTCGGGGACCAACGGCACGGATCAGGCATGTCACCGGAATCTTGCGATTTTTATCAATGCGCACATAAAACACATCGGATAAGTCGGTTTCATACTCGAGCCATGCGCCGCGGTAGGGGATGACGGTGGTGGCGTAGGTAACATTATCTGCCTTGTCCACGTTGCGGGCATAGTAGGTGCCTGGAGAGCGGACGATCTGGGAGACAATGACCCGTTCGGCACCGTTGATAACAAAAGTGCCCGATTCGGTCATGAGGGGGAAGTCGCCCATAAAAATTTCTTGTTCCTTAATTTCCTCGGTCTCCTTGTTGCGAAGGCGAACCTGCACCTTGATGGGGGCGGCATAGGTAGCATCCTGGGCTTTGCACTCATCAATGGTGTATTTTGGGGGATCGTCCATGGAGAAGCCGATAAAGGACAACTCCAGATTGCCTTGGTAGTCGGTGATGGTGTCCACATCCCGGAACACCTCCTGAAGCCCGTGTTCAAAAAACCACTTGTAGGAGTTTTTTTGAATCTCCAGCAAGTTGGGCATATCCAGGATTTCCTGGCTGCGGGCATAGCTTTTGCGCAGGGTTTTGCCGTACCAGATATCTTTAACCCTTCCGTTCAGCGTGTTTTCGTCCTTGACCTGATCGACCATGTTGTTACATCACGCTCCACTCTTGCTTTTGGGCGATACGCCCGAATCAGTTGTTATTTTTTGAAAAATTCCCTCTTGTAAAAGCGGTAGGAAACTGGTATACTGCAATTAGCATGGAGGGGTATCCCCTTCATTTTATGCTTTTTATGGAATTGTTTTAGTATACCATGATATGTCCCGCACTGTCAAGGATTTTACCAGCTTTCAGGAGTTGTTTTTTACCTATATTTTCTAGACTTTTCGTGCAACTTTGCTAGGATTTGCTAGGAATTTAAGAAAATAGTCACATTTTTTGTTTTGTCTGTCCGATTGTTTTGGACAGACTTTTTTTAGGGCCTTTTTAGATAAAAAGACATGAATTCCCTTTAAAAAAGATTTGACAACCAGGATTTAGAGTGTTACAATTTGGTTACAGTTTTATCAAAAAAGTTACGGAGGTCACTATGGCTGACGAAAAAATTCCACTGGTCTATAAAGGCCATCCCTTGCGCCGCAAAGATAATTTGGTCTATTACGGATCTATGGCAGACAAATATATTATTATGCTTCAGATTATGAGCAGTAAGAAGACAGCTGGTCTGGAGGTAGCAGATAAGGTATCCGTTCAGCTTCAATTTACCGACCCGGAGTTAAAAAGTCGAGATCGGGTGGTCAAAAAGAGCGAGAAAGAGGATTTATTTTCTGCCATTGATTTGGGTGTAACTTGGCTGGATCGGGCCTTGGCAGGAAAGTAAATATTAAAGTGGAATGAACCGTATTTTACAAAAGATAATTAGAGGTGTTCGGAGGCCTTTTTTATGAAACAATTTTTCTGGGCACGGAAAGCCCTGATTGCTGGTGTCCTCACAGCAGGGCTTACCCTTGGTACCGCTGCCGCCTCCTATGCAGTGGGTAAGGTTACCCTTAACTCAGGCTCTCTCCATCTCAGGGCTGCCCCCTCGGTTTCTGCCGAATCTTTGGCTCAGGTGAGCAACGGCGCTTCTGTGAATGTGCTGGAGGATGCCGTCAACGGGTGGTATCAAGTCAGCTTCAACGGACAGAAGGGATACATGTCTGCCGAGTACCTTCGGGTGAATATTTTAGAGGGTGAGTCTGATTTGGAGGTCGAACAGGATGACTTGGGCAACGGGAGAGTTACACTTTTATCCGGTGCTTTGAATATCCGTACGGCTCCCTCTACCTTGGGTACAAAGGCGGGTACTGTGCCAAACGGTACCGTAGTGGCACTGGACCAGTATGCTGACGGATGGTATCTGGTTACATACAATAATATTACCGGATATGTGGCAGAGGAGTATATTACCCTCACCGATGAGCCTATTACTGAGTCGGAAAAGGAAGAAATAGTCACTGGCGAGGATGTGGTTGCCAAAGCCAAAGAATATTTGGGCTATCCTTACATATATGGGAAAGCCGGCCCCGATGGTTTTGACTGTTCCGGCTTTACCTCCTTCCTCTATAATTCCTTTGGATATACCATCAACCGTACTGCCTCTACCCAACTCAACAGCAATGGCATCTCTGTCGCTTATGAGGATTTGGAGGTTGGAGATTTGGTTTTCTTCCGGGATTATAGTTGTACTAAGTCTGCTTCCCATGTCGGTATCTATATTGGCGATGGTCAGTTTATTCATGCTTCCAGCTCCCGCTCTGGAAGAGGCGTAAAGATTAGTCTCATGTCGGAGAGTTGGTATGCCAACCGCTACGTTGGTGCAAAGCGCATCCTGCTTTAAAGGTATTTTATGGACAGGCTGGTCTCCGTAATTCATTTGGCTAATCCAGCGACCAGTTGGGATCATCTAGAAATTTCAGCAGGCTATTTATTGCACATTGTTAAGTAGTGTCGTTTGGTATATTAGTCTGTTTGAGAAAAAACTTTTATATTATAATACCTTGACAACGTGCTGATTTTTGTTTATAATATATCCTGAGCCTGCAAAAGCGGGCGCAATTAGCGGGTTTGTGTAATGGTAGCACGACAGACTCTGACTCTGTTTGTGAGGGTTCGAATCCTTCACCCGCTGCCAAAGAAAAATGCCCCGGAATCCTTGAAAAACCAAGGGTTTCGGGGATTTTTGTTTTTACATTGGCTTGAATTGAAACCAGGCTATTTGTGGTTTTTTGGTAGTTTGGTGGTGGAAAAAGTGTTTTTGCTTTACACATGTATGGAAATCTCCTTTTAGTGGTTAGCGGGCAAAGGGACGCCCGCAGCGACTTATGCTCTTTGTTGCGTCTGCCTGGGCCGTGTCTGCGCTGTACGCCGGACGACCGTTTTTATCAGCCTCTCCGGTGTACCCCCGGTTGATCTCGCGATAGATGGAGGACGGGGAGCCCCCGATTTTTGCCGCGATTGCTATCGGAGCCAGGCCATCAGAGTACGCGCACTCGATCATGCGGCGATCCTCCAATGTAATAATTTTGTATTTTCTCGCCATATTTTCAACCCATTCTCGGTTTTCACCCGGAATTTTGCAAAAAATAAATGCGTCAAAAGTCTTACTACTTCTTTCGCATTTATTGTCTCATATTGCGCATATTGCGCATATTAAGAAGAGCTATAAAATTGCTTGACGGTCTTTTTTGATTATGATATAATTCCAAATTGCGCTGGTATACCCTAGAGGGAGGTTTGCGGGGTGTTCACAGAACTGGAGAATAGCAAAAAAGTAGTTGGCGCCAAGCAGGCCAGGCGCGCACTGAGGGACGGGCAGGTGGCCAGGATCTTCCTGGCCAGGGATGCCGATCCCTCCCTTACAGAGCCTATTGAGGTGCTGGGAAGGGAAAGCCAGGTGGAGGTAGAGTGGATCCCCACTATGAAAGACCTGGGCAAGGCCTGCGGAATTGCCGTGGGTGCCGCCGTAGCTGCGGTACTTTCTTGATTTTAGCAGTATAAAGCAGCCGCTTTTCTGTTAAAATAATCATCATGTATAAAAAGAAAGGAGGAAAACCATGCCAACGTTTAACCAGCTTGTACGCAAAGGCCGGGAGAAGACCACCTATAAGTCTAACTCTCCAGCCATGCAGCATGGTCTGAACACCCTAAAGAACCGGGAGACCGATCTACCCTCCCCTCAGAAGCGGGGGGTGTGCACCGCTGTGCGTACCTCTACCCCCAAGAAGCCCAACTCGGCGCTGCGTAAGATTGCCCGTGTAAAGCTTACCAACGGTTATGAGGTTACCGCCTATATCCCCGGTGTTGGTCACAACCTGCAGGAGCACTCCGTGGTACTCATCCGTGGAGGCCGTGTAAAAGATCTGCCTGGTGTGCGCTATCACATCATCCGTGGTACTCTGGATACCCAGGGTGTCAATGGTCGGATGCAGGGCCGCTCCAAGTACGGCGCCAAACGGCCCAAGGCCGGCAAAAAGTAATTTTCAGAGGAAAAATTGCTTTTCTAAATTGCATTGTGCGTTTGCGCAAGGCAAAGCGCCTTGCCGAGCGTTTACCTATTATAGATGGGCAAACCTCGGACAGGCATTGTACGGAGACTTTTGGTCGCCACCTGCCCGGCACTGCCGTGAAGGGGAGATCAAACTTCGAGTACCTATGATTTCTATTTTATTAAGAAGGAGGGAAGCGAAGTGCCCAGAAGAGGAAACGTACCCAAGCGGGAAATTTTGCCCGATCCGCTGTATAATTCCGTCTTAGTCACTAAGCTAGTCAACAGCATCATGCTGGATGGCAAGAAGGGCGTTGCCCAGAAGGTCGTCTATGGTGCGTTTGATATTATTAAGGAAAAGACCGACAAGGATCCCTTGGAGGTTTTCCAGAGCGCCATTGAGAACATTATGCCTTCTTTAGAGGTTAAGGCCCGCCGTGTGGGCGGTGCCACTTACCAGGTGCCCATCGAGGTGCGTCCTGAGCGGCGTCAGACTTTGGGGCTGCGCTGGCTGACCACTTACTCCCGGACCCGCAGCGAAAAAACCATGAAGGAGCGTCTGGCCGGTGAGCTTATGGATGCGGCCAATAACACCGGGTCTGCTGTAAAGAAGCGGGAGGACACGCACAAGATGGCTGAGTCTAACAAGGCGTTTGCCCACTACCGCTGGTAATAGGAGAAGAAGAGTATGCCTAGAAAAGTTTCTCTGGAAAATACCAGGAATATCGGTATTATGGCGCATATCGATGCCGGTAAGACCACCACTACCGAACGTATCCTGTTTTACACCGGCGTGAACTACAAGATTGGTGAGACACATGAGGGTACGGCTACCATGGACTGGATGGCCCAAGAGCAGGAGCGTGGCATTACCATCACATCTGCGGCTACCACTTGCTATTGGAAGGGTTCCAAGGACCAATTCCCCCAGACCCGCATCAATATTATTGATACTCCGGGCCATGTGGACTTTACTGTGGAAGTGGAGCGATCCCTGCGCGTACTGGATGGCTCGGTGACCGTTATGTGTGCCAAAGGTGGTGTGGAGCCTCAGTCCGAGACCGTTTGGCGCCAGGCCGATCACTATCAGGTTCCTCGCATGATCTATGTCAATAAGATGGACATCATGGGGGCTGACTTCTACCATGTTTTGGAGATGATTTATGATCGGCTTAAGTGTAACGGTGTGCCGATCCAGCTGCCCATTGGGAAAGAGGAGACGTTCAAGGGGATCATCGACTTGGTGGAGATGAGCGCTGATGTCTACTACGATGACATGGGCAAGGACATGCGCGTGGAGGAAATCCCCGCCGACATGATGGAACTGGCTCAGGAGTACCGCACTAAGCTGCTGGATGCCGTAGCTGACATGGATGACGAGATTATGGAGCTGGTGCTGGAAGAGAAGCCTGTCCCGCCAGAGCTGGTGCGCAAGGCTATCCGTAAGGGAACCATTGATAACAAGTTTGTTCCCATTACTTGTGGCACCTCTTATAAGAACAAGGGAGTACAGAAACTGCTGGATGCCATCGTGGACTATATGCCCTCTCCTACCGATATCCCCGCCATTAAAGGCATCAATCCGGATAGCGAGGAGGAGGACAGCCGTCCTGCTGATGATTCCGCTCCATTTTCTGCGCTGGCGTTTAAGATCATGACCGACCCTTATGTGGGCCGTCTCTCCTTCTTCCGGGTTTATTCTGGCACTTTGAACTCGGGCGAGAGTGTGCAGAACTCCACTAAGAAGCAGAAGGAGCGTATGGGCCGAATCCTCCAGATGCATGCCAACCATCGGGAGGATATTGACACTGTTTACGCCGGAGACATCGCCGCTGCCGTCGGCTTGAAAAATACGACTACCGGTGACACACTGTGTGATGAAAAGCATCCCATCATTCTGGAGTCCATGGAGTTCCCTGAACCGGTTATCCGGGTGGCCATTGAGCCAAAGACCAAGGCTGGACAGGAAAAGATGGGCATTGCTCTGGTAAAGCTGGCCGAGGAGGATCCCACCTTTAAAACCTACACCGATGAGGAGACCGGACAGACCATCATTGCCGGTATGGGTGAGCTTCATTTGGAGATTATTGTAGATCGTCTGTTGCGCGAATTTAAGGTGGAAGCTAACGTAGGTGCGCCTCAGGTGGCCTATAAAGAGACTGTCAAGAAGTCGGTGGAGCAGGACACCAAATACGCCCGCCAGTCCGGCGGTAAAGGCCAATATGGTCATGTTAAGATTACCCTGGAGCCAAACGAATCGGGTAAAGGATATGAGTTCCTGAACGAGATCACTGGCGGTGTCATCCCCAAGGAGTATATCCCGGCCATCGATCAGGGAATTCAGGGGGCTATGCAGGCTGGCGTACTGGCTGGCTATCCCGTGGTGGACGTGAAGGTTCATCTGACCTACGGTTCCTACCACGAGGTGGACTCCTCCGAAATGGCGTTTAAAATTGCCGGATCTATGGCCTTTAAGGAGGCTATGCGTAAGGCAAATGCTGTCCTGCTGGAGCCCATTATGAAGGTCTCGGTCATTGTTCCTGAGGACTATATGGGCGATGTAATGGGCGACTTGAACGGTCGCCGGGGCCAGATCCAAGGTATGGAGGCCCGACCCGGTGCCCAGCAAATTGATGCGCTGGTGCCCTTGAGCGAGATGTTCGGTTACGCTACCGACCTGCGCTCTCGTACCCAGGGCCGCGGACAATATTCCATGGAGCCACACAGCTATGTGGAGATACCCAAGAATATTGCGGAGAAGATTATCGCCGGCCGAGCCCAAAGGGATACCTGAGCTTGTTAAATTTGGTGTTGCTTTTTACCAGGCGATAGGATAAAATAGCCTGAGAAAAGTGCCTGAAACTTTAAATTGACTTCATTGTTATCAATAAGGAGGAAAACTCAAAATGGCTAAGCAAAAGTTTGAGCGTAACAAGCCCCACGTTAACATCGGCACCATTGGCCACGTTGACCACGGCAAGACCACCCTGACAGCCGCTATTACCAAGTATTTGGCTCTGAAGGGGCAGGCTAAGTATGAGGATTATTCCAGCATCGACAAGGCCCCTGAGGAGCGTGAGCGCGGCATTACCATCAACACCGCTCACGTGGAGTACGAGACAGATGCCCGTCACTACGCTCACGTTGACTGCCCGGGCCACGCCGACTATATTAAGAACATGATTACTGGCGCTGCGCAGATGGACGGTGCTATCCTGGTTATTGCCGCTACCGATGGTCCCATGGCTCAGACTAAGGAACACATCCTGCTGGCCCGCCAGGTGGGCGTGCCTGCCATTGTGGTATTCCTGAATAAGTGCGATCAGGTGGATGACGAGGAGCTGTTGGAGCTGGTGGAGATGGAGGTACGGGAAACCCTGTCCTCTTATGAGTTCCCCGGTGATGATATCCCCATCATTAAGGGTTCTGCTCTGAATGCCCTAACCTGTGAGTCTGGTGATGTGAATGATGCAGACTTTGGTTGTATTAAGGAGCTGATGGATGCTGTCGACTCCTACATTCCCACCCCTGATCGTAAGGCTGATATGCCTTTCCTCATGCCTGTGGAGGACGTATTTACCATCACCGGCCGCGGCACCGTGGCTACCGGTCGTGTGGAGCGTGGCCAGCTGAAGGCCGGCGAGACTGTGGAGATTGTTGGTCTGGCTGAGGAGAAGAAGTCCACTGTAGTTACCTCCATGGAAATGTTCCGTAAAATTCTGGACTTTGTGGAGGCGGGCGACAACGTGGGTTGCCTGTTGCGTGGTGTAGATAAGAAGGAGATCGAGCGTGGTCAGGTTTTGTGTAAGCCGGGTTCTATCCAGCCCCACACCAAGTTCGTGGGTCAGGTTTACGTTCTGTCCAAGGACGAGGGTGGTCGTCACACTCCCTTCTTCAACAACTATCGTCCCCAGTTCTACTTCCGTACTACCGATGTAACCGGTGTCATCACTTTGCCTGAGGGCACAGAGATGTGTATGCCTGGTGATAACGTGGATATGAGCGTGGAACTCATTACTCCTATTGCAATTGAAAAGGGCCTGCGCTTCGCCATCCGTGAGGGTGGTCGCACTGTGGGTTCTGGCGTTGTCATCGAGGTGGAGGAGAAGTAACTCCCCCTTTATAAAACAATGACAAAAAAGGCGCGGTCAGTGAGGCCGCGCCTTTTTATGTAGCTTATCCACCCATTGTAGATAGGGCGGGTATATTTTAGGGAAAGGGGTGTGTTATGCCAACGAATGTAAAAGAGGCCCTCAATCAAGCACAGGAATTCGCTGCTGGAAAAAGTGGCTGGTTTACCTGGGAAAAAGTAATTTACACCATCATTATGGTGGTGGTGGGTTTAATTGTGATCAAGCTAATCCTAAAGGGAATGAATAAGGCACTTAGCCGCCTGGATTTTGATGAAAGTATTAAACGGCTGCTAAGGACGGGATTAAGGATTTTAATGCTGTTTATCCTGACCCTCATTGTTTTATCCTATCTAAACATTTCAGTGACTTCTCTGGTGGCAGTACTATCAGTGGTAGGGTTGGCTTTATCTCTGGCAGTGCAAAACCTGCTTTCTAATGTGGCGGGGGGGCTCCAGCTGCTATCAACTAAGCCTTTTGAAGTAGGAGATTACATTGAAGCTGGCGGGGTGGCAGGTACAGTGACTGAGACTGGCTTGTTTTACACTAAAATGCGAACCCCCGATAATAAGCTTATTCAGGTTACAAATAAAGAGATCTCGGAAGAAAAGATTGTCAATTACTCGGCAGAAAGGGTGCGCCGGGTAGATTTGATGGTATCAGCCTCTTATGACAGTGGTATTGAAGGGGTAAAAGCCTCTATCCGTCGGGTGTTGGAGGAGCATCCTCTGGTGCTGTCTGATCCTGAAGCTTTGGTGCGGGTCAGTTGCTTTGGAGAAAGCTCCATTCAATATGTGGTACGAGCGTGGTGTGCGACCAAGGATTATTGGGACGTACATTTTGATGTGCTGGAGGGGATTAAGGAGGCCTTTGATATCGATGGAATATCCATGACCTATAATCATTTAAATATTCATGTGATTTCCGATATTAGAAAAAATGAAGTTAAGATTAAACCTAAGTATGATTAATTATAATTTAAGAAGTTACTAGTTAAGTCAAAGCTTGTATAAGTTACACATGGGGTAAAAATGCTGGAAACAAATTTCCCAGACAACGAAT
>JAZQMD010000136.1:0-7461 GCA_045543215.1 Oscillospiraceae bacterium | reverse complement strand
GGCATGGCCCCATCATATACTTCTTTGGACCGCGTGTGTAATTGTTCCCCATCAGACGCATAGGGATAAAGCCCGCCCTTTTCATGGTCAAAGAAGAACTCCAACAAAATTTCTGCCAGTCGATGTGCTTCTGCCAGGTGTTCAATGCAAAAGGTCACGTCATAGAGTTCTAGTAGGCCCCAGATATAAAATGCATAGTCCTCCAGCTTACCGGGATAGGCTCCCTGGCCCTCTCGCCACCGAGCTAGCAACCGTCCATTCTGGCTGGTAAGATTCTGGGTGATAAAATCTACGGCCCGTTCGGCAGCATCCAGGTAACGGGGTTCATCCAGCACCATTCCTGCTTTTGCCAGAGCCGCAATCATCAGTCCGTTCCAGGAAGTGAGAAGTTTATCATCTTTATGAAGGAAGGTTCTGCTTAGGCGATAGGTTTCAAGTCGCTTCCGAATGGTCCGAATACCCTCGGGTTCTTCGTCAATATTTTCTTGTTCAATTAAATTTAAGATGTTTTTTCCCTCAAAATTCCCCTGCTTTGTCACACCATACCAGAGGCAGAGTACGTCGGCATCCTCCTTGCCGAGTGTATGATAAAGCTCTTCCAGAGTAAAGACATAGTATTTTCCCTCGATACCCTCGCTATCAGCATCTTGTCCACAGAAAAAGCCGCCCTGCGGTGCCTCTAGTTCACGGAGAATATACTCCATGGTACGCCGGACTACCGTCTCATAGAGAGGACGGTGGGTGTGTTGGAAGGCTTCAGTATAGACGAAGGAAAGTAAGGCATTGTCGTAAAGCATTTTTTCAAAATGTGGGACTAGCCAACGCTCGTCCGTAGAGTAACGAGAAAATCCCCCACCTATGTGGTCAAACAATCCACCGCGATACATAGCTTCCAGCGTTTTTTCGGCCATTTCCATTGCTGTGTTATTTCCCGTGTTCTGGGAGTAGCGTAAGAGGAAGAGCAGGTTATGGGGTGTAGGGAATTTGGGGGCCTGGCCAAAGCCGCCCCAGGTTTGGTCGAATAGTTGCTCATATTGAGCCGCTGCCCGGAATACCAATTCCTGGCTGGGAACACCGGGGTGCGTTCGCTCAGCTTTTTGTAGATAGGCGGTTAGTTTGTCACTGGTAGAGAGTAAATTTTTGCGATCATCTTTCCATAGCTGAGCGGCCTGTTTTAGGAGGGATAAAAGTGCTTGCTTAGGTAGATATGTTCCAGCCCAAAAAGGCTTTTGGTCAGGAGTTATCAGCACTGTTAGGGGCCAGCCTGCGGAGCCTGTCATCATCATGCAGGCCGTCATATACACTGCGTCGATATCCGGTCGCTCCTCACGATCAACCTTGATAGGAATGAAGCTACGATTAATCTCTTTGGCTACAACTTCATTCTCAAAGGATTCATGGGCCATGACGTGACACCAGTGGCAGGTGGAGTAACCGATGCTTAAAAAAATTGGTTTATCCTCTGTGCGGGCTGCTTGAAAAGCTTCGTCTCCCCATGGATACCAATTTACGGGATTAGATTGGTGTTGGAGTAAATAGGGGGATTTCTCAAACCTTAGCTGGTTTAGCATAACTGTTTCCTTTTCACTTTTATGATACTTTTATGGTTAGGATTTGTTAAATAAATATTTTAGTTTGCCAGTGGGGTTAAATACGCTCAGGAGGCAGGGACTGCTTCTCTCCCAGTAGACGGGCCTTGGTTCGTAGTACTATGGTGATATACCAGCAAAAAGCAGTACTACACCATAGGAAAAAGGCTGCGAAAACTTGATCGTCCATCTCTTCTACAATATACCATAGGGCGGTGGAGAGGCCCACTCCGTGAAGCGCACGCAGGCCCATAATTATAATAGATAAGGTAAGGAGGACTGCGCCAATTAGCATCATCAGGGTCAGCAGGCGCAGCCCGCCACTGACGATCGACAGGTTGGTGGCCTGTGGGTTCTGTGGGTAAACTTGAAATAATTTAAAAAATTTTTTCATTTTTATCTCCTTTAGAGAATGGGGCAACCTTCAGGTTGCCCCATTCTCTTTATACTTATTTTAGTCGTAGATAGAGTCTACATCGTACTCGAAGATTCTGCCACTGATGGCATCAATCTCGAAATCATACTCCAAGGTGCCGGAAATGAACTTTACATCATATTGGGCGCGGCCATCGTCCCAATCAAGATAGGCACGGGTAAAGCTGACCTGATTTGCGGTCTTGCCGGCGTGTTTCAGGGCCAGTTGCTTAGCCTTGGCCTCCCCAATATAGGAGCTGTTAGAACTGCCTGTGTTACTGGTATTGCCAGTATTACCGGTATTAGTTACCGGAGGAGTGTAGGTATAATATTCTGCGTCATAGTCGAAGCTGACAACTGCACCGGTAAGAGCATCGATTTCATAATCATACTCTTTGTTGTTAGTATAAAATTCAACCTCGTAGACCTGACGGCCGTTTTCCCAATCCATCTGACTACGGACGAAGGTTACCTGATTGGCGGTGAGACCGGCATGAGCCAGGGCTTTGGATTTAGCGGCTTCAGCCGAGATCAGGCCCCCAGTGGCAGTATTAGTTCCGGTGGCAGGGGCAGAAGGGGCAATGTTGGCAGAAGGAGTAGAAGAGGTGCCGTTAAAGCTGTCTGCATCGGTGACCAGGCTACTGCCAGACAGAGTAATGATCATAGAGACACTGTCCCAACTTACATTTTTACCCATAAGCTGGCCAATAGCCCGTACAGGCAGATAGGTAGAGCCCTGATAGAGCAGGGGATAGACAGCATTGCCTTGGGCATCAAAGAAGTTGCGAGTAACCGAGTCCACTATGATGGTGAAGTCGGCGCGCAGCTGGGCGGTGATGTTCTGCTCTGCAGTAGCAGGGTCGGGTGTACCTGTTACTGCGGGGGTGGTACGGGTACCGGACAGAGTAACTGTTAAGGTGGACTGATCCCAGTTCACATTTTTGCCCATGAGTTCACCGATGGCACGCACAGGGAGATAGTGAGTGCCACTGTAAAAAATGGGGTGGACTTCTTGGCCACTGACGTTGTAGAAGTTGCGCCACGTACCGTCCACTGAGATGCTGACACCGGGGCGCAGCTGAGCGGTAATGTTGGTGACGGTAGCAGCATGAGCACCCATCATCAGGACAACTAGCATAGCTAGGCAGCTGAGGAACAGGGGAAGGGGTTTTCCAGTTTTGTAAATTTTGCTTGTCATGTTATTTCCTCCAGTTTTTTTATTTCTGTATTTTGTAATATCACAACACTTAGCTATAAATGGATTCTACATCCCAGTTGCGGATAGCACCACTATATCCGTCGATTTCAAACTCATATTCCATATTAGAGTGGTAAATTTTTCCTTCGTATTGCAACCGACCATCATCATAGTCTACCTGAAATTCGTAGATATCGTTGACGGTGGCACCGGGGACCTGGCCAAGGGCGATCTCTTTGGCGCGGTCAGCACTAATCTGGCTGCCATTGCCGCTACCGCTGCTGCTATTACTGCTGGGAGCTGGGGCGGCATAATGTTCTGCATCATGGTCCCAGGAGAGGATATCCCCTGTTATGGCATCAATCTCGTAATCGTATTCTTTATAGTCCTTAGTGTAGAACTCAACATCATAACGCTGTCGCCCATCGTCCCAGTCTATGTGGCTCTTCACGAAGGAAACCTGGTCAGTGGTGAGGCCTGCGTGGGTCAAAGCAATCTCTTTAGCCCGAGCTTCTGTGATCCCACTGGTTGTGGTGGAAGGCTGAGCAGGGGCGGGCTGGATTACCACGCTGGGATCAGCGGGGATGGTAGGATTCTGAGGCTGAGGTGTAGATGAGGAAAAGGTGTCCGCATCGGTGACCAAGCTGCCGCTGGGAACTGGAGAGTCTGCCCCGCTGGAAGAAGGGACACTTGGGGTCTTACTTTCAATGACGGCTCCGGTCATAGCGTCTATGGAAAACTCATACTCCTGGCCGTTTACGGTAAAATCCACCTCGTAATAATCGATGCCGTTGTCTCGATCCAGCCCGGCAGTAGTAAAATTTGCCAAATTTGCCGAAATGCCTGCGGCATTTAAAGCGGCGGTTTTGGCCGCATCTATCCCAATATAATCAGCTTGCTGGGTTTGGGCTGTGCAGCCACCTAATAGCAGGGCCGAAAAAGCCAAGGTACAAGCTTGGATTTTTTTCATATAATAGATCCTCCTTTATTATTCTGGCGTAATTTTACATGGAAAACATGAAATCTACATGAAATAAAATAAAAAATTTTCCTGGAAAGGAAACCAGCGGATCGCGGCGTTTTGCCGAGATCCGCCGGGGTGGTTAAAAATGATTTTTTATTCCTCATCTAAGGTGATGGAGAGAATCTCCTCTTCGTCCTCTGAGGGGGCCTCAGGAAGAAGGGACTCCTCTTCGGATGGGGGATCGCCCTCCTCATCTTGGGTAACAGCAGCGGAGGCTGACGTGTTGGCAAAATAATCGCGAGAGCGGGGAGTGGTATCCTCCTCGATCCGATCATAGCGGTTGTAAGCCGAAATTCCAGAACCAGCAGGAATAAGTTTACCAATAATTACATTTTCTTTCAGGCCCTGTAAATGGTCTACTTTACCCTTAATGGCGGCCTCAGTGAGC
The DNA here is from genome assembly GCA_045543215.1 of Oscillospiraceae bacterium. Classification (GTDB taxonomy): domain Bacteria; phylum Bacillota; class Clostridia; order Oscillospirales; family Oscillospiraceae; genus DXYV01. Next base: position 2,848 of record JAZQMD010000136.1, on the reverse strand, counting down.
ACTTTGGTGGTTTCCTGGAAGGAGGCGGCGGAGAGGAAGGAGTCGGTTGCGAGAGAGGCTTTGGTAATACCAAGCAGTAACCGGGTAGCTACGGGAAGAGTCAATGGGCTTCCGTCTTCCTTCGTTTCCCCCGCAGCTATACGCTCCCGAACGGTGCGTTCCGCATCCCGAAACTCCACCAGATCGATAGTACCTCCGGAGAGGAGCTCGGAATCGCCTGCGTCCTCCACCCGAACCTTGCGCATCATCTGGCGGACAATAACCTCAATGTGCTTATCATTAATATCCACGCCTTGCTGGCGATACACCCGCTGGACCTCCTGGGTCAGGTAGAGCTCTACCGCGCCCACGCCCCGGGTGCGCAGTACATCGTGGGGGGAAAGGGCTCCGTCGGTGAGTTCCTGCCCCTTGAGCACCTGTTCCCCATCTTTTATACGAATTCCGGCAGAGTAAGGCACAGAATAGGTGGCTACTTCGCCGTCATCGGCAGTAATGGTGAGATTGCACAGATTGGCCCGCTTGGCCTCCTCTATGGAGGCCTTTCCGGTAATATCAGCCAAAACAGCCATTTTCTTAGGTTTACGCGCTTCAAAAAGTTCTTCTACGCGTGGAAGGCCTTGAGTGATGTCATCACCTGCCACGCCACCGGTGTGGAAGGTACGCATAGTAAGCTGGGTACCAGGTTCACCAATGGATTGGGCGGCGATAATACCAACCGCCTCACCAGGACCGACAGGTTCCCCAAAGGCCAGATTCACACCGTAGCAGTGAGAGCACACGCCGCTACGGGCTTCACAGGTGAGTACCGATCGTACTTTAATCCCAATCTTGCGCTCAGGGTCACCCTCGACCTCAGCTTGGCGGAGCAGTTTCTCCTCCAGAAGTTTTGCGTCATCCCCGGTGATGAGGTGCTGGGTATCGAAAAGAACCTGGCCGGTTTCAAAGTCAACAAAGTCATCGGTAAGGTAGCGGCCTTTGAGACGCTCGATAAAGGGTTCAATAATCTGGCCGTTTTCAGAGATCTCGGTAACCCAAATACCGTCCTGAGTGTTGCAGTCGTTTTCCCGGATGATGACCTCCTGGGAAACGTCCACCAGTCGGCGAGTGAGATAACCGGAGTCGGCGGTGCGCAGGGCGGTGTCGGCCATGCCTTTACGGGCGCCACGGGTGGAGATAAAGTACTCCAGTACTGTTAAGCCCTCACGGAAGTTGGATTTAATGGGAATCTCGATGGTACGGCCGGAGGTATCAGCCATTAGGCCACGCATGCCGGCCAGCTGACGGATCTGAGCGGAGGAGCCGCGGGCACCGGAGTCCGCCATCATCCAGATGGGATTATAGCGGTCCAGCCCGCTCATCAGCGCCTTGGTTACGTCGTCAGTGGTTTTTTCCCAGGCCTGCACTACCAGACGGTAGCGCTCATCGTTGGTAAGAAAGCCCCGCTTAAACTGGCGTTCAATTTTGACGACCTCAGCCTCGGTATCCCGCAGCATGTCATACTTGGCATCGGGAACGGTCATGTCGGAGATGGATACGGTGAGGGCCCCCCGGGTAGAGAACTTGTAACCTTTTGCTTTAATTACGTCCAAAACAGCAGCGGACACGGTGAAACCGTGCTTCGTGATGCAGCGGTCTACCAGCTGACCCAGTTGCTTTTTCCCGGTGATAAAGTTAATTTCAGGCTGAAAGACCTGTTCGGGATCATTGCGGTTTACAAAGCCTAGATCTTGGGGAATCCCCTCATTGAATATGAGGCGACCCACGGTCGTGCGTACCATCTTGTGGGCGATAGCGCCGTTGATCTCAGCCTCACGGCGTACCAGAATGGGCTCATGCAGGGTTAGGGTACCCTCGTCATAGGCTAGGCGGGCCTCGTCATCAGAGTAGTAGGAGCTGAGTATCTCCCGGGCCTGTTCTCCCTGGGGCGTCTCAGCGCATAAGAAGGGAGTAGTACGATACCAGCGTTGATGATCTTCGTCCCAGACCCAGACGCGGTCATTGGCCTCTAAAGCCCCAGCCTCTAGTGCAGAAGTGACTTCTGCCGGAGTTTTATAGGATTTGCTTGGATCATGCGCCGGATCGCGTTCATAGGTCAGGTAATAGGAACCCAGCACCATATCCTGGGTGGGGACGGTTACCGGGCCGCCATCAGAGGGACGCAACAGATTGTTTGCCGCCAGCATAAGGATGCGCGCTTCGGCCTGGGCCTCGGCGGACAGAGGCACGTGAATGGCCATCTGGTCGCCATCAAAGTCAGCGTTGAAGGCGGTACATACCAGAGGATGGAGCTTCATGGCCCGGCCCTCCACCAGTACCGGTTCAAAGGCCTGGATACCCAGACGATGGAGCGTAGGGGCACGGTTGAGCATGACGGGATGTTCTTTGATAACAAATTCCAAGGCATCCCAAACCTCAGGACGGCCCTTATCCACCATTTTTTTTGCCGACTTAATGTTGTTTGCATAGCCATCTTCCACCAGTTTTTTCATGACGAAGGGGCGGAAGAGCTCAATGGCCATCTCCTTGGGCACGCCGCATTGATAAATTTTTAGTTCGGGACCCACCACGATAACCGAGCGGCCGGAGTAGTCCACGCGCTTTCCAAGCAGGTTCTGACGGAAACGTCCCTGCTTGCCCTTGAGCATGTCAGACAGGGATTTCAAGGCCCGGTTGTTGGCTCCGGTGACTGCTCTACCCCGACGACCGTTGTCGATGAGGGCATCTACAGCCTCCTGAAGCATACGCTTTTCATTGCGCACGATGATGTCCGGGGCGTTGAGCTGGATAAGTCGCTTAAGGCGGTTGTTGCGGTTGATAACTCTGCGGTACAGGTCATTAAGATCGGAAG